>JAFATL010000744.1 GCA_019243975.1 Actinomycetota bacterium
GCGGCTGGCCTTCACCCACCGCAAGGAGTACGCGCGCTGGGTTGGCGAGGCCAAGCGCGAGGAGACCCGGGATCGCCGCGTGGCTCGAGCGCTCCAGATGCTCCGCGAAGGACAGACTCTGAGCTAGCGCGCTTCAGCGCGAGCCGATCGCGCCGGACCATCGGCTGACCGGGGCATGGTGCGGTTGCGAAGATGCGGTTCGATCACGGGCGATGAGTTTGGGCAGTCTCCGGGGTCTCAGCCCACGTGAGCGAAGACGCCACGGAAATTGCGCGCGATTTGTATCGCGCATTTGCCGTGGGCGACCGCGACTTCGTCGAGCAGGCCCTCTCCGAGGACTTCACATTCTCTAGTCCTGTCGACGTGGACCTCGATCGCGCCGGCTATTTCGAGCGGTGCTGGCCAGGCGCCGGGGAGCGCCAACAGTTCAGGTTTGTGCGCGCGATTCAGTCAGGCGACGAGGTCATCGTCACCTACGAGATGACGCGCGCCGACGGCGGCAGGGGTCGCAACACCGAAATCCTCACCTTCAGGGGCAAGCAGATCTCAAGGGCCGAGGTCTACTTCGGCTGGAACCTGGACTGAGCGCGCCCACACGCGCCCTCACGCGCCCATAGCGCCCATCACGGACCCGAGCCTGGCCGCGACGCTCGGGTTGGGTCCGCCATGGGCGAATAGCGCCCACCCGGGACCCGAGCCTGGCCGCGACGCTGGGGTTGGGTCCGCCATGGTCGCTGAGCGCCACGGGTGACCCGAGCCCGGGCCCCCGTTGGCCCCCAAAAACCCTATTGCTCTCGCAGGTCCGCGACCAACTCCACGTAGAACAGACCGAATGCCTCGTGCTCGTAGAAGGTGCGCGCGTCGTCGTTTGTGTGCATGACCCCGACGGCCATCGTGTCCGCGGCCCTTTCCCGGGCCACGCGCTCGGCTTCGGCGAGCAGCGCGTGTCCGACGCCGGCCTCACGCTCCTCAGGCGCGACGGCCAGCGTCTCGATCACCAGCGTACGGTCGCCCAAATCCCACGTAGCCGGCCCGTCGCCAACGGTGAGCATCGCGTAGCCGATTGGTTGGCGGTCTCGCTCGGCCACCAGCAGCACGGCGTCATCGCCCTCCAGCCAGGCTGCGTACTGAGCCTGGCGCCGGCGCCAGCTATCGCCAAAATCGCGCATGGGTGCCACCGAATCGCCAATTTCGGCGTGGTGGTCGTACAGCGCGCGCCAGAGCGGCTCCAGTTCAGGTATCCGCCTGGCACCCGCGCGGTAGATGAACACAGATGCCACGCGGGAAGGTTCGCACACGATTCTGCGTCTCCTCTAAAGAAGCGCTCACTGGGGCGCCAAAACCGATTGGAGGGCCAGGATGAAGAAGACGAAGCTCCGTGGGCTCGCGATCGTCGCGACGACGATCGCCGCTGCCCTGATTGCCTCGGCTGCCACCGCATCGGTGGGCAAGACCAAGCCGTTCATTAGCCGCTTTCACAAAATCACCCACCTCGCCAGCATGGTTCCCACAAAGGGCCCCGCCAAGGGCGACCAGAACCCCTACGGGGTCGCGGTCGTCAGGCGCTCGGTCGGCAAGCTCGTCAAGGGCGACGTGCTCGTCTCGAACTTCAACAACTCCATGAACCAGCAGGGGACCGGGTCGAGCATCATGGAGGTCTCCCCCAGCGGCAACGCCCGTGTGTTCGCGGTCGTTCCGCAGCCCACGAAGACCAAGGCTGTCGGGTTGACCACTGCACTCGCGGAACTCCCGAACGGGTTCGTCATCGTCGGCAGCCTCCCCGCGCCGGGCGGCATGTCGGCAAACATGACGGCCGGCGCCCTGACGGTCCTCAACTCCAAGGGAAAGGTCGTCAAGATGCTGAAGGGCGGCCACATCAATGGTCCCTGGGACATGACCGCCGTCAGCCAGGGAAACAAGGCCACGCTGTTTGTGACCAACGTCCTCAACGGAACCGTTAAGGCGGCTGGCAAGACCGTCCACAAGGGCACCGTGGTGCGGATCGGTCTCACGTTCTCAAGCAGCGGCGCGCGGATGACCTCCGAAAAGGTGATCGCGACCGGTTTCGGTGAGCACACCGACCCTGCGGCTCTGGTTGTGGGTCCAACGGGCGTCGGCCTCGCGCCGAGCGGCACCCTCTACGTGGCCGACTCGGTCGCCAACCGGATCGCCGCGATTCCGTCAGCGATGACGCGGATGACCAAGCTCGCGCACGGCGGAATGACCGTCTCGCAGGGGAAGTTCCTCAACGACCCGCTCGGGCTCGCCATCGCTCCGAACGGCGACGCCGTTTCGATGAACGGCGCCGACGGCAGAGCCGTCGAGACAACTCCGGCGGGCAAGCAGTTCGTCAAGACACTCATCAAGAACGGCGCCGGCGACCTGTTCGGGCT
>JAFATL010000769.1 GCA_019243975.1 Actinomycetota bacterium
ATCGTGTTGGCCGATTAAGGGTTCGCGGGGGCGCGCAGAACGAGGATGGCGATGTCGTCGAGGACCTGGCCGCCGGCGTACTCGGTGACGGCCGACTCCAGCGCGGTGGCGATGGCCTCGGCCCCGGCGGTGGCGTTGGCGGCCAGGATGGCGTCGACCCGGCCCGCGTCCTCGAAGAACCCGCGCACACCGTCTGCGTCGTCGTCGGCTCCCGGAGGCGAGGGGGCACGCGCTTCCAACACGCCGTCGGTGAACATGACCATGGCGTCGCCGGCGCGTAGGCGCACGTGTTCGACGGCCAGCTCGCCCAGTCCGAATACACCGAGCATGCCGGTGGTGGTCGACACGATCTCGACGGTGCCGTCGCCCCGCACGACGCGCGGCTCGGGGTGGCCGGCACTGAGCAGGTCGACCTGCACCTCGCCGTTGCCGATCAGCGTCAGCTCGCCGTAGACCGCGGTGCAGAACCGCTCGGGATCGGTGGTCTCGCTCATCGCCTCGTTGATGGCGCGCACGACCTCGCGGGGACCGGTGAGATGGCGCGCTTCGGCGCGCGCCGTGTGGCGGACGAGCGCGGTGGTGGCGGTGGCGTCGGCGCCCCGGCCGCACACGTCGCCCACCATGAACGCCCACCGCCCGTCGGGCAGGCCGAACACGTCGTAGAAGTCGCCACCCAGCTCGATGTCCTCCACCGCGGGGCGGTAGCACGCGGCCAACTCGAGGCCGGAGACGTCGGGCAACGCGGGGGGCGACAGACCCTTCCGCAACGTCTCGGCCACGTCCTCCAGCCGTTCGCGCGCGTCGCGTTCGGCCACGAACAGCTGGCACCGGCGGATCGCCTGCGCGCACTGGTCGCCGACGGCGGCGAAGAAGCGGCGCTCGTTGTCGGTGAACTGCCGCTCCTCCTGGAAGCCGAGCACGATGCCTCCGAGCGGGCGCCCCTCGGCCACCAGCGGAATGGCGGCCCAGGCGCGGCTGTCGGCCTCCAGCCCGCGGATCTGCTCGTAGCGCGCGTCGCGGTCTTCCCATGAGTTGATCTCGACCAGCTGGTGGGTGCGGACGGCCTCCGGCAGCGGGAGGTTCGCGTCGAGGGGCATGGAGTGGTACTGCTCGGCCAGCCCGTGCTCGAGCGTGTGCTGGCGCAACAGCCGCAGGGAGGCGCCGTCGTCGTCGAGCACCCAGATGGCGCGCAGGCCGGCACCCAGCTCGGGAATCGCTTCGGTGAGCACCACCTCGGCTACGTCCTCGGGCGTCACGGCCAACGCCAGCGCGTTGGCGAGGCCCTGCAGGCGCGCCAGCCGGTCGACGGCCCGCTCGGCCTCGCGGCGGGCGCGCCGCTCGGCGTCGAACAGACGAGAGCGCTCGACGGCCGCCGCCGCCCGTCGGGCCAGCTCGGTGCCGAGGGCCACGTCGGCGTCGTCGACGATGCGTCCGGGCGCGTTGACGAGGGCGAGCACACCGATGACGCGATCGTTGACCTGCAGCGGCAGCGTCATGCCGGAGCCGAAGCCCAGCTCGTTCATCAGCGCGAGGTGCTCCTTGTCGCGCGCGTACTGCTCGAGCATGTCGGCGGGGATGTCGGGATACACCTCGGGCTGGCCGGTGCGCAGCACGGCGCCGATGCCGACGGGGTCGGCGGCGGTGGGCGCGTACTTGCGGAACAGCTCGCGGCCTTGTTGGAGGTGCGCGGGATCGCGGTGGGCGATGACGAGGTCGGCCGGCTCGCCGCTTTCGCCGGCGAGGATCACCGCGCACCAGTCGGCCACGCGCGGCACGGCGAGCGATGCGACCTTGGTGAGCGTCGCCCGCCAGTCGAGCGAGGACCCGAGGGCGGCGGACGCCTCGGCCAGGAATCGCAGGCGCTCCTGGGCCCGTCCCGCCGCCGCTTGCGCGTCGGCCCGTTGCAGGGCGGCCGCGCACTGGCTGGCGATGAACGCCAGCGCCGACGCGTCGTCGACGTCGAACTCGCGCGCCGACGCGAAGCCCATGATGAGCGCGCCCAGCACCGGGCTGGAGTCGTCGACCGCGATGGGCACGCTGGCGGTGGCCTCGTCGTCGACGACGGGGGTGTCGCGGAACACGGGGTAGCGGGTGTCGCGGTCGTCAGGCGAGGTGAGGAACACCTGGCGCCGCGTGCGCACGGCGTCGCTGGCGGGGAGCGGCGCGTCCAAGGGGAACAGGCCCCACGCGTCCTGCACCTCGTTCGAGTACCCGGCCTGGGCGACGATCTCGAGCTGCTTGCCGGTGGCGTCGAGCAGGCACAGCGACCCGGTGTCGGCGCCCAACACGGCGAGACCTTCGCCCAGCACGATCGAGACCATCTCGTCGCGCGTGCGCGCCTGCGCGAGGTGGGCGGCCAGCTGGCGCAGCTCGGGGCCGACGCGCGCCGAGCCGGCAATGGAGACCGGGTCCCCCGATGCCACTTCCACCTCCCCAACCCACCGGATGTGCGCCGGAGTACTTCGGCTGCTCCGAGGTCCGGCTGGATTCGAATGTTAGGTGCTGTCAGGCTTCACGGTTTCAAGCACAGGGAAACGTCCCAACGGCGACGAATAGGTGATCCGTGACCACAAGGGTCGCACCCAGGGATTCGAATCAAGAACGGCGCCGCGTCGCCAGACTGTTCACACGCGCCGCTTTCGGTGCTTCGGTGTCCGAAATAGACCAATGGACCGCTAAGGGGTATGCGGCGGCGGTCGAGCACCTCCTCGGGTTCGCGCCGGCATCCCAACCGCAGGTGGACCAGGCCGCTGTCATGGCATCGGCCATGCCACTCGACGCGTTCCCTCCGGATATCGCGGGAGCCACGCTGGGAACCGCGCAGCTGTGGTGGCTCGAGCGCATGGCCACGACGTCGAACCCGCTCGAGGAAAAACTGACGCTGCACTGGCACAACCACTTCGCGACAGCGTTCAGCAAAGTGGGCCAGGTGTCCCTCATGCTTCGTCAGAACGGCCTTCTCCGCTCGATGGCGGGCGGCAACTTCCGCGAGCTTTGCAACGCCATCACGGCCGACCCGGCAATGCTGATCTGGCTCGACGGCAATACGAACCACGCCGGTTCGCCCAACGAGAACTTCGGTCGGGAGTTCCTCGAGCTGTTCACGCTCGGTCGGAACCGATACACGCAGCAGGACGTGCGGGCAGCTGCCAGGTCGTTCACGGGTTACACCGTCGACCAGTTCGGCAACGTACGTTTTGACGCTCGACGCTACGACGCCAGTCCGAAAACGCTGCTCGGGGCCACCGGCCGGTGGGCGGCCGCCGACGTGACGAACATCGTGCTCGACCATCACCCGCAGGGTCCGGTTGCGGCCGACTACATCGCCACCCGCACAGCGGCCTTCTTTCATCAGCCCGAGCCGGAGAAGCACCTGGTAGCAGCGATGGCCGCGGCCTTTCGAGGGAGCGGGTACGAGATCAAGCCGATGCTGCGTGCACTGTTCATCCAGCCGGAGTTTCTCGACGGTCCCACCCTCACGATCAAGTCGCCGGCCGAACTCGTGGCTGGCACCTTCAAGGCGCTGGCCGTCGACGCCACTGATCCCAACTGGCCGCCTGCGCTGGCATCGATGGGGCAACAGTTGTTCAACCCGCCGAGCGTCGCCGGCTGGCGGGGAGGCGCGGCGTGGGCAAACACCGCGACCTCGCTCGCTCGATACAACTTCGCCTCGAAGGTCGCTGACGAAGTCGAGCTGAACCAAGTGAGCGATGTCCTTGACTCCGTTGACGGCGACCCCCATCGCACGGCGATGCCCTGGATGAACAAGCTCGGCCTACTCGACTTGCGTCCACGGACGCGGCAGGCGATAGACGACTACACCAAGGCAGGCGCCGCCGCCGGCGCAAGCGACTACGACCTCGCCCGTGGGGTGCTCACCCTCCTTCTGGCCTCACCCGACTACAACCTCCGTTAGAGCCATGCACCTGACCCGACGCAAATTCCTGCAGCTGAGCGGAGGCGCAGCCCTGGCATGGGGCGCCGTGCCCCTCTGGCTGCGGCCGGGCATCGCAGCCGTCGAGGCGGCCGCGACGGACAGCCGGCCGGGTCGCAAACTCCTGTTGGTGCTCCTCGCGGGTGGCAATGACGGACTGAACACCGTGATCCCGTTCGGTTCCCCCGACTACTACACAGCCCGGCCCACGATCGCGTACAAGCCCGATCGCGTCTTGCACCTCGCCGGCAATCCCGCGGTCGGGCTGCACCCGAATCTCGTCAACACGGCAGGCCTGTTCCAGCGTGGCCAGGTCGCGATCATCCAGGGCGTGGGATATGACCGCCCCGAGTTGTCACACAGCAGCTCGATGGATGTGTGGCACACCGGCAGCCCCACCCATGCCATGGCCACCGGGTGGCTAGGTCGGTGGCTCGACCAAACACCCGACAAGGGGAGCGTCCTTCGCGCCGTGGCCATCGGCACGTCGCTGCCGCCCGCACTCGTCGGGGAGCGCGATAGCGGCGTGGCCGTGCCGTCCCTTGGCGGCTTCACCTTCGCCGACGGTGCCGACACGGACCCGAAGTCGGAGGCGCGGCGACGCCACGACCAATACCTCGCAACGATGAGTGCACTCGATGGAGGTCCGGCCGCAGCGGCGTTCGCGGCAGCGGCGCAGCGCACCGTTGCCGCAGTCCGCAGCGTGAACGGCCTCGGGTCAGGCACGCAATCGCCGGCAACCCTCGCCGACCAGGTCGACCTGGCGATGACGCTGCTCGGCTCCAACCTAGGCGTGCATGTCGCCATGGTGACGCTCGGAAGCTTCGACGATCACTCGGCCGAGGAGCGCAGCCACCCTGCGCTGCTCAAACAGTTCGACGACGCTGTCGGTCGGTTCCGCGACCGGCTGGCAAAGACGTCCGACGCCGAGGACTACCTACTCCTTACATTCTCCGAGTTTGGGCGGCGAGTTGCCGAATCGGGCAGTGGCGGCACCGACCACGGCTCGGCGGCTCCGATGTTCGCCATTGGCCCGCGGGTAGCGGGCGGGCTGCACGGGCAACAGCCGTCCTTGAACCCGGCTCGTCTCGACGCGGACGGAAACATGGTGCGAGCCGTGGAGCTGCGCGAGGTCTACGCGACGGTGCTCGACCGCTGGCTCGGCGGTGCCGACTCTCGAGATGTCCTCCGCTACTCCTCATCCAGCGGACTGCACCCCATCTCATTCCTGCGATAACGGGCGCTAGCTCAGCCGTCGATAGAGGGCGGCGGTAGCACGCACCGTCTCGGCCCAACTGAACCGTGCGGCTCGCTCCCGCCCGGCAACCACCGCCCGCTGCCGTGCCGCGGGATCGAACAAGCACCGCTGGATGGCATCGCACATTGCCTCGGCATCGTCTGGATGAACAAGAACGGCCGCGTCGCCACCGACCTCCGGCAGGGACCCCGCGTCAGCAGCAACGACGGGGCACCCGTGCGCCATGGCCTCGAGTACCGGTAGGCCAAATCCCTCGTAGCGGCTGGGGCACACATACACACCTGCGTGCGCGTAGAGGCCGGCCAACTCGGCATCCGTGGGCTGGCACCACTCCACCCGCTCAGCGATGCCGTGGCGTTTCACGAGATCGAGCTCGTCGTTCGTGGGCGGAGGACCGGCACACACCAGCACGGGCGCCGCCGTCATGCGCCCGATCGCCTCGACCACGATCGAAAAGTTCTTGTAGCCGTGTCGATAGCCCACGTGCAGGACGGTCGGTCGGTCGGCCAACCGCAGGCGCCTCAGGAGCCGGTCATCGGGAATCGCTGGTCGCACGCCCAAATGAATCACCGACACCTTGTCGGGCGACACCCCCAGATACTTCACGGCGTCGTCCGCTGTCACCTGGGAGATCGCCACAACCTCGTCCGCCCGCGAGGTCCAGTAGCGAGCGCGAGCGAGAAACGCCTCGCCTGCCGGGAAGTCGTGCGGAAAGTGGGCCTGGATCAGGTCATACACGGTCACGACGAGGGGCTTGCCTATTGCCTGGGCACTGGCGCTCCGCGGGAAGTACAAACGGTGAAGCACGCCGCGGCCGGCGCCCGCCCACGGCCACTCCGCAGCCATCGTCGCCAGGGTCCTTGCCCGGATCGGGACTGTCGGCGCGTACCAGCCCGTTGTTGACGGGACATTGGCGAGCGGCTCGCACGCATGTGCCCCTGCGAACAATCGAGACGCGATGCCTTCGGCTCGCAGCCCTGTGTGCAACTCGATCGCGTACCGCAATACCCCGCCGACAGTCGTCTGGCCCTCGAGCCCTGCCAGGGAGAGACGCACCTTCACGACTGCCCAGTCTGCCGTATGGTTCGCCGTATCCAGACGTTGCCTACGGCGAACAGAATGAGCGAGGCGCGGCGGTAAGCTCGTCGCTTCGGCTGGCGAAAGGGAACAAAGGTTATGAAACGGGCCCTCGTAGGAGGAGCCGGCGGGTTTGTCGCCGGGCATTTGGTGGAGCGCCTCAAGAGCGAGGGCTATTGGGTGCGCGGCGTCGATATCAAGGAGCCCGAGTTCCGGCCTTCGGCGGCCGACGAGTTCGTCGTTGCCGATCTGCGCGACCGAGACGCGTGCGGCAACGTCCTCGAGGGTGGCTTCGACGAGGTGTACCAGCTCGCGGCGGACATGGGCGGTATGGGGTTCATCCACTCCGCTGAGTGCGACATCATGCGCAACAACATGCTCATCAACCTGAACATGACCGACGCGGCGGCTGCTGCCAGCGTGCCTCGCTACTTCTTCTCCTCGTCGGTATGCATCTACCGCGACATGGAGATCGGTGAGCCCGAGCTCGATGAGGCCGGTGCCTACCCGGCGATGCCCGACAACGAGTACGGCTGGGAGAAGCTGTACTCCGAGCGGTTGGCCGAGGCGTACGGGCGCAAGACGGGCATGGAGGTCCGAATCGCCCGGTTCCAGAACTGCTTCGGGCCCTATGGCACCTGGGAGGGCGGCCGCGAGAAGGCCCCAGCCGCCATCTGCCGCAAGGTGGCTATGGCCGAGGACGGCGGTGAAATCGAAGTGTGGGGTGATGGTTCTGCGGTGCGTTCGTATACGTACGTATCCGACATGGTCGACGGCATCTACCGCCTCACGCAGTCGGATCTCCACGGCCCCGCCAACATCGGCAATCCCGAGTACGTCACCGTCGATGAGCTTGTGCAGACGGTTTGCGACGTTGCCGGTAAGAAAGTCTCCATCAAGCACATCGATGGCCCCGTTGGCGTGCTCTCGCGCAACTTCAGCCACGCCAAGATCGAGTCGACGGGCTGGCGCGCCGAGGTCTCGTTCCGCGAGGGGATTGAGCGCACTTACCCCTGGATCGCCGAGCAGGTGGCCAGGAAGCTCTCCGCGGTCTCGTAGCTCCTCTGGGCCGTCGCACCCGACGGGCCTCTCGTCTCCAATCGCAGCAGCAGCCCTCAAGTGCCAGCGCGCCGGCACCGATATGCCGGACGTGCGAAATCACATGCGGAGCTTCCGGTTCAGGGCTTGGGTGGCAACTGTGGGAATCGTGACGGCTGTGTTCAGCCTCGCAACCCCGGTTGTCCAGACGGCAGGGGCGGCGGCGCCGAGCTTGGCAACGGCCGTTTCGCTGAAGGCTTCCGGTTCCAACGCTCTTGCGGTGTCATGGAGAAGCACAGGCATCACGACGGGCCAGCGTTACTGGATGGTCGAGATCGATGACGTCGGGGCCAACAAGGCCGCCACGCACATCACTGCCTGTGTGACCTGCACATCGGTCACCGTGCCGGACGCGGTGCCCGGGCGGACGTATCAGGCGAGGGTGTGGCCGGTTGCGCGCGATGGATCTGCCGGCGTGGCGGCCACGTCCGGAGCTATTGCGCTCACTGATCCGCTGTGCGCGTCGGCACAGCCGTGTTTCTCGATCGACACGCGGCAACAGCTGGGACCGATGACGCACACCGCCGGTGGGTTCAACGGCGGGTGGGACGTCCTCACAACTGAGCTCAACATGGTGTCGGCCCTCGCGCCCACGTGGGCCCGAGTGGACGTGCACGCCGACCCGGCGACGTGGGCGGAGATGCGACTGCGCAATATCTCGACCACGTTCATGGCCGACAGCTGGTGGCGCACGCAGCGCCAGGCGAGGAACGAATCGATCGTGCCATGGGACAACTGGGCGCTCTACGCGTCCGAAACGAGCCGTATGGTCCGGGACATGGCGGCCCTAGGCGAGGTCCCCACCTACTGGGAGATTCAGAACGAGCCCGATATGCCTGGCGCGTACGGCGCCTCCATCGCTCCGACCCGGACGCAAATTTTGCAACAGTTCAAGGTCGCGTATCAGGCCATCAAGGCGGTCAACCCGGACGCCAAGATCATCGGCCCGTCCCTGACCGGGTTCTATTGGAACGAGCCGAGCCGGCCGATCGATTTGCAGTCCTTCCTCGACTTTGCCGACGCCAACCAGCTGCAGTTCGCAGGGCTGGCGTGGCACGAGGACGGCGCCGAGGGAGATGTCGACATGTGGTCCGTGTGGGGCCGCACGATCGCGAGCCACGTGGCCCGAGCGAAGGTCGGCGTGGTCGCATCGACCGCGATGAAAGCGGCCGTCCCCGTGGTCAGCGAGGTCGTGCCCGGATGGATGAGCGGACTGCCAGGCGGCATGATCGGCTGGCTGTCACACATCGAGAACACGGGCGCAACACAGGTCTCGCTGTCGTGTTGGCCGACGCCCAACGACCCAATGCCCGGCGACATGAACGTCAGGACGGCGTGCGGCTCCGGGACGTTCGACGGTCTGCGCCACTCGAACCACCAGCCAACCGACACGTTCGTGCCGCACCTCCATTACACGTGGACCCTCACCGGAACCAAGGTCACCACCGTGGCCAATCGGCCAGGCTGGGCTGGCATGGCCACCGTCGCGCCGGATGGCTCGGTCGCGGCGCTGGTCGCTCGCAACGACACATGCCGGTCCGACGTCAACCCGCTCTGCCCGAAGGCGACCGACGACGCGCTGCACAAGTGGCCGGGCGTTGCTGCGGGCGGCGCGAACCTCGATGTACGGCTTTCGCTCGGCCTGGCGCGCACAGCGGGAGCAAGCGTGCGAATCCAAGCCACACCGTTCCACGCGTCGAACAACACGTTCAGCACGCCCTACGTCATGCCGACGCCTGTTGTCGACCAGACTGCCAAGGTCGCCTCGAACGGCCTCGTGTCGATCACCCTTCCTGGGGTCGCGGACGGCGACACCTGGCTGGTCCGGGTGTTGCCGGCCTGAACCCGCGGCCCTCCGGCTGCGGAAGCGCGCTACGAAGACTTCGGCGCCGGTTAGCCTGAGGCGGTGCCGGCGCGAACTCAGACTCCGGGGCGGACGACCACCGGGCACCCACTCGAACAACGCTGGCCGCGACTCAAGCGCAACCTGTTGCGCCCGATCGCCCCTGTCGCCCTCCGGGTCGGTCAGGGACGGGCTCCCCTCTGGTTGAGGGAGTTGGCGCTCGAGAAAGCGGCCCTCCCCTACTTGCGTGCTCGCGACGACGAGTTCGAGCGGCGGATCGAGGAAGGCGTCTTCGTCGGCCACACCACTGATCTCCTTTCGCTCTACGTCCTGGCATTCGGCGTCTGGGAGCCATACCTGTCGTCCTTCGTCCGAGACCGCCTGCACGAGGGCGACGTATTCGTCGATGTCGGGGCCAATTGCGGCTGGTACACACTGCTCGGCGCGCGCCAGGTGGGACCGAGCGGCACCGTGATCGCGGTCGAACCGTCGGCGGCCATCATCGAGCGGCTTCGGCGACAGCTCGAACGCAACCGCCTCGACAACGTGCGTGTCGTCGAAGAGGCGGTGAGCGACCACGTGGGCCGCGTCGCAATCGAGCCGGGCCCCGCCGAGCACACCGGCCTTACGCGCGCGATCGAGGAGTCGCAGGCCCCTGAATCGGTGCCTTGCCGCCCGCTGCCACAGATGATGGGAGCCAGCGAATGGGCACGGGTGCGGCTGATGAAGATCGACGTCGAGGGCGCGGAGTTCGTGGCCGTTCAAGGCATCGCCGACCGGTTGCCCGGGCTGCCCCCGGACGCCGAGATCATCGTGGAGGTCGGGCCGGAGCGCGCGCGCGACCCCGCCGAGATGCAGGCACTGTTCAAGGTCTTCGACGCCAGCGGGTTTCACCCATACGCAATCCCGAACGGCTACGAGGTTCACGACTACCTGACGTATCAGCCAGTGGACAGCTTTCCCCGAGCGGAGGCCGCGGAGATCGTCGAAGAGACGAACATCGTGTTCAGTCGCGTGGATGAGGCTGCCCTGAGGCTCAGGCAGGGTTGATGGGGCTCGGCCGCCGGCTCCAAGGGGCGGCCTTCCCGGCGGCGTTGATGGCCATCGTCGTGGCCATGATCGGAATCGCGCGAGTCGGCTCCATTCCGATGGTGCTGATGCTCGGCGCGGCCCTGGCAATCAGCGCGGTTCTCTTCCTCGTCGCGCTCAAGGACGACCGAGCGGTGTTCTACTGCGCCCTCGCAGCTGGCTTCTTCAGCTCAACACAGGTCAAGGCCGGTGGGCTCGACCTGGCGGCCGACTTTCTGCTGCTGGGCGCACTCCTGCTGTTTCTCAAGCGCATTGGGCCAGACCGAGAACACCACATCGATGGGGAGCGCAGACCCGCCATGATCGGGCTTCTCCTGCTTGGGCTCGGCCTCATCGCGGCGGGCGGCCTGATCGGAGCCATTTTCGAGCCGAAGCACACCTCGTTCGTCTTCTCGATCGGCTACCAGGGGTCCGCCCTCGGCCCGCTGCCAGCCCGCTTCGCGGACGTCGTGCGGTTCGCCGTCCTGACTGCGGGCATCGTCGTGGTCATCCGGGCCTGGCGCCCGAGCCGCAGACAGGCGCGAGCGATCCTCGTTGCGTACGGCGCCGGCGAGCTGCTCAGCGTCGCCGTCGGGGTTTTGAACGGTCCCGATGCAGACAACCGGGTGAAGGGTCTCACGACGCACCCAGTGTTCTTTGGTCTGATCTCAGCGGCCGGCATCATCATCGGCTACTCGCTGGTTGTGATGCGCGGGGGACGTCGGCGACTCTTCGGTGTGGTGGTCACGGTGGTGAGTGCCTACGGGATGCTCATCAGCGGCACCCGAAGCGCCTTGCTGCTCGCCGCCATCGGCGTCCTCATTCTTCAGATGGGTCTACGGTCACTGCGGTCAGCCTCCGTACTTGCCACGGGCGGCATCGTCGGCATCGCCATCAGTCTGTTCGGCACGAACCTGGCGGGCAGCACGCCGACCATCACGCGAATCCTCGGCGGCGGCTACGCCAGCAACTCAAACGATGCGCGGAGCCTGCTTCGCAAGGAGACCATCACCCTCGTGAAGCAGCACGGCCTCACCGGCGCAGGCTTCAAGTACCTCACGCCGCCCCACAACCTCATCCTGGGCGTGATGGCGGCAGCCGGCATCCTCGGCTTGGCCGGGCTCCTCCTGGTGGTCATCGCGCTCATCCGTCAGTTCGTGGCCACCTCCTCCGGCGATCCGGTCACGCTCGCGGCGCTGGCCGTCCCGCTATCGGCATTCGCATGTTCCTGGGTGCTCAATGCCGGTTGGGACAGGTGGATGTGGCTGCCGATCGCAGTGGCGTTTGCCACCCCGATGAAGACATCCACTGAAGAGTTGCCCACGGCGAAGAACCGTCATCGGTCGAGCGCCATTGCTCACTGACCCAACACGATGACGGATGATTGAAACCTTGGCCGCCACCGTCGTCGTCGTCGCTCAGTTTCCACCGCCTGTCCACGGTATGTCCGTCGCAGTGGCAGCGGTGGCCGAGCTGCTCGACGATGAGGGTTGCGACGTCATCGCTGTCGACGTGGCGGCCCCGGCGCTAGAGCGGTCGGTGTCCTATCACCTTCGTCGATCAGTCCGCGTCGGGCGCGCACTCGCGACCCTGGTCGCGGCTAGAAGCCGGACACGGCGGTGTTACCTCGGCTGCGACACAGGGCTGGGGATGACGTACACCCTCGCGCTGCTCGCACTAGCACGAGCACTGGGCTATCGCGTGTGGCTTCACCACCACTCGACGGCCTACCTCAGTACCCGCAGGTCGCTTTTCTCCGCGGTGGTAAAGGTCGGCGGTTCGAAGACCACCCATCTAGTTGCGTGCGACGGCATGGGATCACAGCTGCGTCGCACCTACGGTGGCGGCCTACGCGTAACCCTGCTGCCTCTCGATTTCGTCGTGCCCCGGGAATTGGCGGAAGCGCGTGTGAGCGGTGCAAACGTTGCCGACGCGAACCCGGCCCTCGTGCTCGGCCACCTGAGCAATCTCACGATCGACAAGGGGCTGGCTGCGGTCTTCGACACGCTGGAGTCGGTGCTGGCCCTCGGCGTCGACGCCCGGCTCGAGCTGGCGGGTCCGGTCTGGACGGCCCGAGATCGCGTGTTCCTCGATGAGCGGCTGCGCTCGTTACCCCAAGACCGAGTAACGATGCTCGGCCCGGTCTACGGGGCAGCCAAGGCCGAGTTCTTCAGCAGGATCGACCTCTTCTTGTTTCCGAGCAGGTACAGCCACGAGTCCTTTGGCATCGTGACGGCCGAGGCGCTCGCCAGCGGAGTCCCTGTGGTGGCGTACCGCGCCGGTTGCCTGGCGCCTGAACACGTCGGCACGGCGGGAGTTGTCCTCGAGGCGGGTCAGGACTTCGTTGCCGAAGCGACACGGTACGCGGCCGCGCTCGTCAGCCCCGCCGAGCGACAACGGGCGAGGCGCGCCGCCGCCGAGCAGTCGGCGCACAACCGGAAGGTCGCTGACGAATCGGCACGGGCGCTGGTAGCTAGCATCGTCGGATGGGGCTGAGCGTGCGCGGCGGCCGACGCCGACTGTTGCTCCTCGTGGCGATCGCAGCCGTGTTGGCGATGGTCGCCGCCGCCTGCCGCCCGAGCCAACCAAAGAACGCGGTGAGCGGTCCACAGCTCTTCGTGTTCGCCGGCCAGTCGAACATGGTCGCGCTCGGCACGTCCGCCTTTGATCTGTCGCCCGAGGTCCAGTCCACTTTTGGCAGCGTTTTCGCCTGGGACCTGAACGGGCACCAGTGGCAACACCTGAACGCGAACGGCGACGCGGCCAAGCACTTCGGACCGGATCTCTCAGCCCTTCCGGAGCTGCGCCGCCGTCTGTCGGTCACCGTCGGCGGCGTGAAGATCGCAGCCGCCGCGACCAGTCTCCACAAGGAGTGGAGACCACCTGACGGCGTGGTGTTCAAGTTGATGATGAGCGAAGTGCAGAGGGCCTTGGACACGACGATCCCAGGCGAGGCGAAATCGTCGACCCTCGCCGCCGTGTTCTGGATTCAGGGCGAGGGAGACGCTCTCGATCGGGCGTCATCGCTCGCGTACGCGGCCAATCTGACGAAAGTCGTCACGCTGATGCGTAAGAACTTCCACCAGCCGCACCTGCCGTTCGTCTTTGCCAAGATCCGCGACACGGCTCCGGTGCTGAGCCAGAACGGTCCGCAGGTGAATGCCGCCTTGGTCCAGGTAGCGAAGCGGATGGGCAACGCCACGACC
>JAFATL010000029.1 GCA_019243975.1 Actinomycetota bacterium
CTCCACCGGGCGTGTCGTCCATGACCACATCGCCGCCCATGGCCTCGACGAAGCCGCGCGCCACCGCCAGCCCGAGGCCGACCCCCGAGCCATTGGGGTTGTCGCCCAGACGTTGGAACGCCCGGAACACCCGCTCCCGCTCGGCCACCGGCACGCCCTTGCCGGCGTCGACCACGCGCAGGTCGACGTGGCTGTTGACGCGACCTGCCTCGACACGCACCGGCGTGTCACGCGGCGCGTAGCGCAGCGCGTTCTCCACCAGGTTGGCAACGGCCCGCTCGAGCAGGGCGGGATCGACCAGCACCTCCGGCAACGACTCAGGCACGTCGACCCGCACCCCACCCGCACCCTGCACCGAGGCGATGGCCCCGGCGACGACCTCCTCCAGCCCGACGGGCCGGACGCTCACGACGAGCGATCCCGTCTGCAGCCGGCTCATGTCGAGCAGGTTGCCGACCAGGTGGTTGAGGCGGTCGGCCTCCAAGTCGATCGTCCGCAGCAGGTCGTCCGTCGTGTCCTGGTCGAACGTGACGTCGGCACCCAACAGGCTCGTGGCCGCCGCCTTGATGGATGCCAACGGCGTGCGCAGGTCGTGGCTCACCGCCGCCAGCAGCGCAGTCCGCAACTCGTTGGCCTTGGCCAGCGCTTCGGCGGTAGCCGCCTCGGCCTGGAGCCGGTGCGCCTCGATGGCGACGGCCAGCTGCGTGCCGAAGGCGACCAGGATCTCGCGGTCCTGGGCCCGCAGGCCCTGACCCCGCACGGCGAGCGTGGCCCGGTTCGTCAGCGGCAGGGCCAGGGACGCCTCTTGCGGCGTGCGGGGGGCCGCCCCCACCGCCACATCGGTGCGCCATCCACCGCCAGGCTCGGGCGACAGGACGGCAGCGCCCTCCATGCGGAAGGTGGCGACCAGGTCTTCGATCAACGCCCGGGTGGGCTCCGGCTCGCGCAGGACGATGCCCGCCAGCCGGCTCAAGGCTTGCGCCTCGCCGCGCGCTCGGTATGCGTCCGACGTGCGCTTGGCCGCCTCGTTCACCAGCCACGCGATCACGCCGGCCACGACGAGGAAGACCACCAGGGCGAGGAAGTCGCGGCTGTTGGCGATGGTGAACGTGTGGAGGGGCGGCGCGAAGAACCAGTTGAGGAACAGGAACCCGGCGACGGACGCCACCGCCGCCGGCCAGACACCGCCGATGGTCGCCACTGCGACCACGAGCAGCAGGTAGCAGAGCAGCGCGTTCTGCAGCGTGCCCAGCGAGCCACGCAGGTGCGAGAGCACAAACGTGAGCACCGGCAAGCCGACGACGGTGATGGCGAAGCCGGTGACGCGGCGCCGGCGCGACAGCGACGCCAGCCGGAAGCGCGGCGGTGTGAGCAGGTCGACGTGTCCCGCACCCTCGTCCGGCTGGGGCGAGATGACGTGCACGTCGATGGCCCCGCCCGCTTCCCGGATGACCCGGTTGATGATCGACCCGCGGGTCAGCTCCGTCCACCGCGACCGACGGCTCGAGCCCAGCACGATCTGGGTGGCGTTCTCGGCGCGCGCCACCTGCACCAGCGCGGTCGCCACGTCGTCGCCGACGACCTCGTGGTAGTTGCCGCCGAGCTCACCGAGCAGGGCCCGGTGCGCATCGACATTGCCGGCGCCCGTCGACGCCAGCCCGTCGGTGCTCTGGATGTGCACGCCGATGAGCTCGGCGTGGGTGCGGCTGGCGATGCGAGCGGCCCGCCGGATGAGGTCGTCGGTGCCGGGCGCGCCGGTGATGGCGACGACGACCCGTTCCTTTGTCTCCCACGGCCCGGCGATGCCGTGACGCTCGCGGTAGTCCTGCAGCGACTCGTCGACCCGGTCGGCGACCCACAGCAATGCCAGCTCCCGTAGGGCGGCCAGGTTCCCCACCCGGAAGTAGTTGGCGAGCGCGGTGTCGACCTTCTCGGCGCCGTAGATGTTGCCGTGGGCCATGCGGCGGCGCAGTGCCTCCGGGCTCATGTCGACCAGCTCGATCTGGTCGGCGGCCCGCACCACCGCGTCGGGCACGGTCTCGCGCTGGGTGATGCCGGTGATGTTCTCGACGACGTCGTTCAAGGACTCGAGGTGCTGGATGTTGACGGTGGTGATCACCTTGATGCCCGCGTCGAGCAGCTCCTCGACGTCCTGCCACCGCTTCTCGTTACGGCTCCCGGGCACGTTGGTGTGGGCGAGCTCGTCCACGAGCACGATCTCGGGTCGCCGGGCGAGGATGGCGTCGACGTCCATCTCCTCGAACGTCTGGCCTCGGTACTCGAGGTGCCGGCGTGGCATCACCTCGAGGTCACGGATCTGCGCCTCGGTCTTGGGGCGCCCGTGGGTCTCGACGTAGCCGACGACAACGTCCGTCCCCCGTTGGTTCCCCCGCCACCCCTCGTCGAGCATGGCGAAGGTCTTCCCGACGCCGGGAGCGGCGCCCAGGTAGATGCGAAGGACCCCTCGGGCCATACGGCGATCTCTCTACGAGTGGTGGTCGAGGTCCACGTTGAGCTCGAGCACGTTGACCACTTTCTCACCCAGTACGCCCAACTGCCGTGGTTCCGTGTGCCGGGCGATCGCCGTCATGACCGCGCCCAGTGGCATCCCCCGGGCGCGCGCCACGCGCGCCGCCTGCAGCCGGGCGTTGGCGATCGAGATGTCGGGATCGAGACCGGAGCCCGACGCCGTCACCGCGTCGACCGGGACGGGCGTGTCGTTCGGCAGCTGGTTGAGCTGGCGGTAGGCGGCCACCCGATCAGCTACCGCCTTCAACAACTCGGGGTTGGACGGTCCGAGATTCGACGACGAGCTAGCCGTGGCGTCGTAGCCGTCCTTGCCGGCAGCGGACGGGCGAGGCTGGAAGTACTTCGTGATCGGCGTGCCGTCCTCGTCGGCGAAGTTCTGGCCGATGAGGCTCGAGCCGACCACCTTGCCGTCGACCTTCACGAACGAGCCGTTGGCCTGGTGTTCGAACGCCACCTGGCCGACGGCCCACACGGCCACGGGGTAGATGCCGCAGGTCAAGACGAGCAGGGCGACAGTGGCGAGAAGTCCGGTCACGAGTTGGCGACGCATGTCAGTGCACCCCCAGGCCGGAGATGAGCAGGTCGATGAGCTTGATGCCCGCGAACGGGGCGACCACGCCTCCCAACCCGTAGATCAGGATGTTGCGGCGCAGGATGGCGGCCGCCCCCATGGGCCGGAACTTCACACCCCGCAACGCCAGCGGGATGAGCGCCACGATGATCAGAGCGTTGAAGATGACCGCCGACAGGATCGCCGAGTGGGGGTTGTCGAGCTTCATGATGTTGAGCGTCCGCAGCGGCGGGAACACGACCTGGAACATCGCCGGGATGATGGCGAAGTACTTGGCCACGTCGTTGGCGATGGAGAACGTCGTGAGCGAGCCGCGCGTGATCAGCAACTGCTTGCCGATCTCGACGATCTCCAACAACTTCGTGGGGTTGGAGTCGAGGTCGACCATGTTGCCGGCCTCTTTGGCTGCCTGCGTGCCGGTGTTCATCGCCACCCCGACGTCGGCCTGAGCGAGCGCCGGCGCGTCGTTGGTGCCGTCGCCGGTCATGGCCACGAGGTTGCCGCC
>JAFATL010000096.1 GCA_019243975.1 Actinomycetota bacterium
CGCTGGTGCTGCGCGCAGTTGCCGGTGACGCGCCGGGCGCGGATCTTGCCCCGGTCGCTCATGAAGCGACGGAGCAGGTTGACGTCCTTGTAGTCGACCCAGTCGGTGTGGTCCTTGCAGAAGATGCAGATCTTCTTCTTGCCACCCCGACGGTTGTCGCGTTCCTTCGGCCCCCGCCGGGAGCCGCGGTCGCGATCGTTGCTGCGTGCCATCTAGAAGGGCTCCTCGTCGTACTCGGGGGGTGCCTCGTTGGCGATGGAGCGGCCGCCGCCGCCCCCACCTCCTCCGCCACCGTCGTTGGGACCCTTGCGCTCGTTCTTCACGACCTGCGCGGTCGCCCACCGCAGGCTGGGGCCGATCTCGTCGGCCACCACCTCGACGATCGAACGCTTCTCGCCGTCCTCGGTCTCCCACGAGCGCTGCTCGAGGCGACCAGTGACGATCACACGAGAGCCCTTGGACAGCGACTCGCTGGCGTTCTCGCCGAGCGAACCCCAGGCCACGATGTTGAAGAAGCTGACCGCCTCTTCCCACTCGTTGGTCTGGCGGTTCTGCCAGCGGCGGTTGACGGCGATGCCGAAGTTGGCCTTGGGCTGGCCGCTGGGCGTGAACCGCAGCTCGGGCTCACGGGTGATGTTGCCGGTCAGGGTGATGCTGTTGCCGTTGCTCATGCTCGCTTACGCTCCGTTCGCTTCGGGAGCCGCCTCGGCGGGCTCGGCCGGCGCCGCCGAGGGCGCAGGACGGGCACGACCGGCGACCTTCTCGGGCAGCCGGATCGCCTTGTGGCGGATCACGTCATCTGCGAGGGAGAGCATCCGGTCGAGCTCAGCGATGGCGGCCGGCTCAGCGCTGGCCTCCACCAGGACGTAGTAGCCCTCGAGCTTGTGGTGCAGCTCGTAGGCGAAACGCCGCTTGCCCCACCGATCGACGCGACCAACAGTGCCGCCCCCCGCCTGGAGCACCTGGGTCGTCCGATCGACGGTCGCCCGGATGGCATCTTCCTCCAGGCCGGCGTCGAGAATGATCATGACCTCATACGGTCGCACGGGTGGAAACCCACCTCCCTCTGGACCCGGCCAAGCGGCTCGGGGCCCCGGCGGACCCGGGGCAGGGTTGAATTGACCGGGTCATGTTAGTCGACGCCGACGATCCTCTTCACAGCCGGAAGTATGCCGACGGCCTGTGACAAGAACGCGGGTCAGCAGGTGCTGCCGACGGTGAGGACGCTGGACGCGCCCACTTTGAAGCGGGAGAGGCCGCCCTTGAGGACCTCGATGGCGTAGCGGTAGGGGCGGCCGGCCGCGTAGCTCGGGCAGTTCGTCATGTCGGGCGGGCACGTCTCCATGTCGGTGGCGCGCACGAGCCGGCCCCGGGCGTCGAACCAGGCGATCGAGAGCGGCACGGGGACGTCGTTCATGATGAACGGCAGGGTGCTGTCGACGGGGAACGTGAACACCATGGCGTCGGCCCCGCCCAGGTCGGTGCGGCCCATGAGCCCGCGCTCACGCCGGGCGTCGGTGTCGGCCAGCAACGCGCAGAACTTGCCCTGCACGGTCGAAATCTTGAACGAGATCCGCCCGAACTCGATTGGCGGCGCCGTTGTCGTCGTCGTCGACGGCGCGGTCGCCAACGAGGGGTTCTTGGGCCCGTCGGCGCCCTTGACGATGAACGCCAAGGAACCGAGGACGAACAGCGCCGTCGCCAGCCACCACAACCGGCGGATACCGGCCCCGGTGTCGAGCACCGCGGCCAGCCGCGCCAGTCGGGGACTCACGCCGTCTTGCTAGCACCCCCGCTGCCGTACAGGCCAAGCGCCGCCTCGACGTCGTCGGGCAGGTGGTAGCTCTCGCCGTCGGACGGGAAGCGACCGGTGCGGACGTCGTTGGCGTAGGCGGCCATGGCCGCCACGGCCTCGCCCTTCAGCGACGCGTACCGGCGCACGAACTTGGGCTGGATCCGGTCCTCGAAACCGAGCAGGTCGTGGAACACCAGCACTTGGCCGTCGCACCACGGACCGGCGCCGATGCCGATCGTCGGAACGGGCACGGCCTCGGTCACCATGCGGGCCACCGCGTCGGGCACGCACTCGAGCACGATGGCGAAGCAGCCGGCCTCGGCCAGCGCCTCGGCGTCGGCCACCAGCTGGCGGGCGGCGTCCTCACCCTTGCCCTGCACCTTGAAGCCGCCGAACACGTTGACCGACTGCGGCGTGAGGCCGATGTGGCCCATCACCGGGATCTCGGCGTCGACGAGGGCCTCGACCATCGGCACGCGCTTGCTCCCGCCCTCGAGCTTGACCGACTGCGCGCCGGCCCGGATCAGAGTGGCGGCGTTGCGCACGGTGTCCTCGACGCTGACGTGGTAGCTGAGCCAGGGAAGGTCGCCGACGATGAGCGGACGGGGCTTGGCCCGCGCCACCGCGGCCACGTGGTGGGCCATGTCGTCGGTGGTGACCTGCAGGGTGTCCTCGTAGCCGAGGACGACCATCGCCAGGGAGTCGCCCACCAGGATCATGTCGACGCCCGCCTCGTCGGCGATGCGCGCCCCCGGCGCGTCGTAGGCCGTGACCATCACCAGCGGGTCGCCCGCGCTGCGCTTGCGCGCCCGCACGGCCGGAACCGTCACCTGCGTCGCCATCTCTGGCCTCCTTCCGTCCAGCGCCCTTCGGCTGCCGGCGGTCCCGCTCAGTGTACCGTCGGCAGCCATGGAGCGACAGGGCCGGTGAGCGCTCGGGTGTGCGAGAACTGTGCCCGGGAGGACGACGACCTGGTGAACGTGCGCCGCGTCTACATCGTCCCCGAGTCGTGGGACACGCCCGGCTCGTCCACCACGCTCTCGGAGCACGAGCTGTGGTGCTTCTCGTGCCGCTCCCAGTACCCCCACGAAGAGGTGGAGGACGGGTAGGCCCTTTTAGGGCGAGTTGTTGTTGCGTCTGCGGGGGACGGTCGTGGTGGTCTCCTGCCCACCACCCCCGCCGCCACCGCGGGGCGGTGAGGTCGTGGGCGGCGGTGGCGGCAGCGTCGACGTGGGTGCCGGCCCCGGAACCGTGGTCGACGAGGATGACTTGTTGGTGACGGTGGTGGACGTACCCCCGACGACGGTTGTCGCCGGTCCGCTCGGTGTGGTGGTCGACGTGCTGAAGATCACCTTCGTCCCCTTGAGGAGCTTGCCGGGGAAGCTGCTGACCGAGGGGAACGACCCCGGGTCGACGCCCTTCTGGGCCGCCGACATGAACTTCTTGAAGATCGTGGCCGGGAACGAGCCGCCGTTGACGTGGATGCCGCGCACGTTGTCCATGGCGTGGCTGGCGCCCTCCGGGTAGCCCATCCATACGGCCGCCGTCAGCTTGCGGGTGCCGCCGACGAACCAGGCGTCGCCGAAGTTCTCGGTCGTGCCGGTCTTGCCGATCATCGGCTTGCCGATGTTGGCGCCGACGCCAGTGCCCCGCTGGACCACCTGCTGGAGGCAGAAGTCGACGATGGCCGCGGACTGGCGGTCGAGCACGCGCGTGCGCTTCTCGTCGAACTTCTTGAGGACGTGCCCATCGGGGCCGTCGACCTCGACGATCGTGCGGGGGTCGACACGTTCGCCCAGGTTGGCGAACGTGGAGAAGGCGGTGGCCATGTCCATGGCCGACACCTCCTGGCTGCCGAGCACCATGGCGTTGACGGCCTGCAGGGGGGTCTTGACCCCGAGGTCGGCGGCCATCTGCTTGAGCTTGTCGGCGCCGATCGCGACGACCAGCTGCGCGTACACCGTGTTCACCGAGTTGCGGGTGGCATCGATGAGGCTGACCTTGGGGCCGTAGTCCTCGTTGTCGAAGTTGGTCACGGTCCAGTCGCGCGGCCCGTAGGGCCCCACGTCGGCCTTGGGCAGCACGACTTTCGCCGGCCCGGGCAGGGCCGACTCCACCGAGTACCCCTCCTTCACCGTCTCCGCCAGCAGGAAGGGCTTGAACGTCGAACCGGCCTGCCGGCCGCTGCCGCCGCCGTCCTTGCCGACCGCCAGGTTGACCTTCGAGGTCTTGTAGTCCTTGCCGCCGACCATCGCCCGCACCAGACCGTGGTCGTCGAGGGCAACCACCGCGCCCTTGGGGTCCGAGTCGCGGTCGAGCGTGCCGTAGACCGCCTGGTACGCCTGGCGCTGGGCGCCGGGATCCAGCGACGTCTTCACGCGGAAGCCGCCGCTGTACACCGCGGCCTCGCCGAACATCGAGATGAGCTGCCGGCGCACGTAGTCGACGAAGTAGTCGGTGCCGTCGCTCTCGTGCTCGACGGCGGGGTCGACCTTCCTCAAGGCCTGGACGCCGAGCGGCGTCGCCTCCACCGCCGACCGCCGGGCCTCGGTGATCTTGCGGTTGCGCTGCATCGCCTCGAGCACGAGGTGGCGGCGGGTGAGGGCGAGCTGCATGTTGCGCTCGGGCTGGGCGAGCTCCGGTGCCCGGATGAGGCCGGCGAGGTACGCGGACTCATTGAGCCCGAGTTCGCCGACGTCCTTGCCGTAGTACGCGCGCGCGGCCGCTTGCACCCCGTAGGCGTGACGCCCGAAGTACACCGTGTTGAGGTAGCGCTCGAGGATCTCGTCCTTCGAGAGCTTGCGCTGGATCTTCACGGCCAGCGCCGCTTCCTTGAGCTTGCGGGTGAACGTGCGCTCCTGGCCCAGGTAGGTGTTCTTCACGTACTGCTGGGTGATCGTGGAGCCACCCTGGACGGTTCCCCGGTTTCGGAGGTCGGCCCACGTCGCGCGCACGATGCCGACGGGGTCGATCCCACCGTGCTTGTAGAAGTTGCGGTCCTCCGACGAGAGCACCGCGTCGATCAAGACCTTGGGCACCTTGGTCAGCGGCACGGCGACGCGCGTCTGACCGGTGTCGAGGCTGGCCAGCCGCTTGCCGTGCACGTCGTAGAGGAACGTGGTCTGGGCAGGCGGGACGTCTTTGGGCAGGGGAAGGCGGAAGTACACGTAGGTGGCGCCGGCGATGACCGTGAAGCCGCCGAGCACCATGAGGAACAGCCCCTTGCGGTGCCGCCACGTCCAGCTGCGCGGCGGGGTGGTGACCTTCTTCTTGGGCGCCGTGGGGCGCGCCTTCCGTACCGGCGGCTTCGCCGCCTTGGCTGCCGGGCGCTTCTTGGGCGGCGGGCGGCGGCCGGGACGCCGCGATCGGGAGCGGGAGGAGCTGGGCAAGAGGTCGGCCGCCCTCGCGCAGGACTGCCCTAGCGCAGGACAAAAGCCGACAGTAGCAACCACCCCGTGCAGGCCACGAGCAGCGCCGCCGCAGCGGCGGCCGCGGGCACGGCGAAACGAGGCGGCAGCGTCACGGGCGGCCCGGCTCGGAAGGGGGCGCGCACCGGGCGTCGGGGTGCCGGCGGGACCGCGTGGGGCCAGACCTCGGTGGCCACCAGCACGACGAGCGCGGCCGCCACGGCGACGGCCGCGCCGCGGTCGTAGCCGGCCAGACCTGACAACCCTGCCCACGCCCACGAGCCCGGTGCCGCCACCAGCCACGCCGCGAACATCGCCGCGGGCACGCGCGGGGGGTCGAGCCGGACGGGGCCCCGCATCCGCTCGGCCGCTACCCCCGCCACCCCGATCGTCGCCACCGCCACCACCACGGTCGGAGCCGTCACCGCCGTCCCCATCACCGCGGCCGCCAGCACGACCGCCCCGGGCAGGCCCAACACCACCGATGCGTCGGCGCCGATCGCTCCGGCGAGCACGGCGGCCGCCCCGAGGAGGTACGCGGCGGGCACGGCCCCTGACACCGCCGCGGCCGCCACTGCCAGCAAGGCGAGCGCCGTCGCGGGTCGTCGAATCAGGGCGGCGGCCAGCGCGGCTGCGCCCGCGGCCACCGCCGCGAGGAGGGGCATGGCCGGGGCCGCCGCCACCCCCGCCAGGACGCCGGGAACGAGGAGGAGCCGGCCGCTCGGGTGCGATCCCGACGATCCGGCCCCGATGAGCAGCACTGCCGCGACCAACATCGCCGCCGCCGTGCCACGACCGTCGGCATGGAGGTGCCCCCCGTTCTGCAAGGTGTGGGCGACCAGCCACAGCACGCCGCCCACAGCGCCCGACAAGCGCGCCACCGGCAGCCAGCGATCCGGGCCCGGCCACAGCCCGACGATCGCGATTGCCGCCACCGCCACGAGCAACGGGTCCAGTGAGCCCCGGCCCGCTGCCATCGCCACCGTCACCGGCAGGCCGGCGAGCAGCAGCAGGGCGGCCTGGCCGTCGGCCCGTCCGAGGTCGGGAAGGGTGGCCGCCAGGAGAGCCGTCCCGCACGCGGCCGCCGCCGCCAGGGGCGGGATCGCCAGGTGGCCCACCGTCACCGGGCTGTGGAGGGCAATGGCCAGCCACGCCGCCGCCACCGCTCCGATCAAGGCGCCGGCGATCAGACCTCTGCTCGTCGACTCCCACGCCAGCGCCACCCGGCGGGCCCGCACGGGCGGGGCGGCCGCCCGGCTGCTCACGATCCCACCGCCAGCAGGAGCGCCAGGGCACCCAAGGCCACGGCCACGCGGGCGGCCAGCCGCGACGGGACCAGGCGGGGGACCAGCAGGGCCGCCGCCACTCCCCCCAACGCCCCCGCGGCGCGCACCAGCGCCAGCCGGCCCGACAACGCGCCCGGCCCCGCGACCAGCAGGCCGGCCGTGGCCCCGAACGGGACGGCCAACCAGCTGCCCGGACTCACCAGGGCAAAGGTGGCGGCGGCATACCACGCCGATCCGACGGCGGCGGCGGTGCCGTACACGCCGGCGGCGCCGAGCACGGCCTGCCCTCCAGCCAGCGCCGGGAGCCCGCTGCTGCCCCAGCGCGCCACCGTGGCCACGGTGGCGAGCAGCAGGGCGCCGAAACCGATGGCGTCGCTCGCCACCGCGCCGAGCAGGACGGCAACGACGAAGACGTCACCGGACGACGTCCCCACCAGCACGAGGGCGGCGGCGGCAGCCGCCAGCCTCAGGCGCGCGGTGCCCGTGCGCCCAGCGAGAAGCTGCGGGCGAGGTGGTTCCACGAGCACTCGGGACACACCTCAACCACATAGCACGCAAGACCCGTCGACCGGCGGGCAAGCTTCGCCAGCTCCCCCGGTTCCGACAGGCAGCGGCCGCTGGCGGGCAGGCGCCCGCCGAACGCGTAGGACACCAGCACCAGCTGGGCCTCCTCGCAGATCGGGCACTCCTCGCTGGTGGGCTTGCCCAGGTTGTGGGCGGCCCGCAGCAGCTCGGGGTGGGCGTCGCACACGTCGTTGCGCGAGAGGCGGCCCTTCTTGAACTCCGAGACCACGGCGTTGCGCGCCAGCCGGTAGTCGACCTGGCCGGTGTGGACTCCCCCGGCGGGTGCTCCCCGGAGTGCGTCGGCGCGGAACGTCATCGGCGGCGAGCGTACCCGCCACCGCCCGGTGTGCTTGCCACAAGTTGACGCGTCGATATATCGTTTCGATACATCGACCGCGCCTATCCGGCGCCAGCCCGCTGAAGGGTCGCAGTGCTCGAACTCGCCATCCTCGGTCTGCTCAAGGACCAGGAGCTGCATGGCTACGAACTGAAGAAGCGGCTGGCCGAGACCCTCGGCCCGTTCTCCAGCGTCTCGTTCGGCTCGCTGTATCCCGCCCTGGCCCGGCTGGAAGCGGCCGGCGCGGTCAAGGCGGTCGAGGCGGGCAGCCTGCCGGCGGCGCCGATCCCCACCACGGGTTCGCTCACCGGCGAGGTCGCCGCGTTCCGCGCCCGCCGCACCGCCACCAAGGGCAGCCGGGGCAAGAAGGTCTACGGCATCACGCCGCGAGGTGAGCAGCTGTTCGAGGAGCTGCTGGCCGCCGAGTCGCACGCAGGCGACGACGACCGCGCCTTTCACCTGAAGCTGGCGTTCGCCCGCTACCTCCCGCCCGATGCCCGGCTGGGCATGCTCGAGCGCCGCCGCGCCCACCTGGTCGAGCGCCTGGCGCGCGCCCGCGCCTCGGTCCGTGCGGGCCGAGACCGGCTCGACGCGTACGCCAGCGCGCTGATGGAACGAAGTACCGAGGCCACCGAGCACGACATCTCGTGGCTCGACCGCCTGATCGCCAACGAGAAGAAGCAACCCAAGAGAGGGGCTCCGAAATCATGAGCAACAACGTTCGCGTCGAGTACGCGACCGGGGAGTAGTCGCATCGTGGCGCCACCCCGCTCGATCGCACCGGCCACCGGCAAGCTGGGAGTGCTGCTCCCGGGTCTCGGCGCGGTGTCGTCGACTCTCATCGCCGGCGTCCTCACCGCCCGGGGCACCGGCGCGGCGCCCATCGGTTCGGTGTCGCAGATGGCCCACATCCGCCTCGGCGATCGAACCGAGGGCCGCAACCCGTTGATCCGCGACTTCGTGCCGCTGGCTTCGCTGGATGATCTCGTGTTCGGCGGGTGGGATCCCATCTCGGCCAACGCCCTCGAAGCCGCCCGCACGGCGGGCGTGCTGGAAGAGCGAGATCTCGCCCCCATCAGCAGCGACCTCGAGGGCGTCGTGGCCATGGACGCCGTCTTCGACCGCGACTGGGTGAAGAAGCTCGATGGCTTTCGGGTCAAGCAGGGCCGCAGCAAGCTCGACCTGGCCGCCGCCCTGATGGAAGACATCGAGCGCTTCCGCTCCGCCAACGACTGCGACCGGCTGGTGATGGTCTGGTGCGGCTCGACCGAGGCCTACCGCGAGCCCACCGAGGTGCACGAGAGCGTCGCGTCGTTCGAGCAGGGCTTGAAGGACAGCCACGTCGACATCAGCCCCAGCCAGATCTACACGTACGCCGCCCTGCAGTCGCGGGTGCCGTACGCCAACGGCGCCCCGAACCTCTCGTGCGACTTGCCCTGCATGCTCGAGCTGGCCGACCGCAACGGCGTGCCCATCGGCGGCAAGGACTTCAAGACGGGCCAGACGTTGATGAAGACCATCCTCGCCCCCGGCTTCAAGTCGCGCATGCTCGGCATGCGGGGCTGGTACTCCACCAACATCCTCGGTAACCGCGACGGCGAGGTGCTCGACGAGCCGGAGAACTTCAAGTCCAAGGAGGTGTCGAAGCTGGGTGTGCTCGACACCATCCTGCAGCCCGAGGAGTACCCCGAGCTCTACGGCAACCTCGACCACGTCGTGCGCATCAACTACTACCCGCCCCGCGGCGACAACAAGGAGGGGTGGGACAACATCGACATCTTCGGGTGGATGGGCTACCCGATGCAGATCAAAGTCGACTTCCTGTGCCGCGACTCGATCCTCGCCGCGCCTCTCGTGCTCGACCTTGCGCTCTTCTTCGACCTGGCTGCCCGCGCCGGTGAGAAAGGCGTGCAGGAGTGGCTCAGCTTCTACTTCAAGAGCCCGCAACCGGCCGATCCCGCGCTGCCACCCGAGCACGACATCTTCATCCAGCAGACCAAGCTGAAGAACACGTTGCGTGAGTGGATGGGGGAAGAACCCGTCACCCACAGCGAAGCCGGTTAGCGGCAGACTCTTCCCATGCCCACCGACAACGCGGCGGCCTGGGACCGGCACTCCGCGGCGTACCAGGCCGGGGCCCGTCTTCCGACCGACGTGGCCCACTACGGGCCCGACATCGGCACCGAAGCCGACTTCCGGCTCCTCGGCGACCTCAACGGGAAGCGCGTGCTCGAACTGGGCTGCGGCGGCGCCCAGAACTCGATCGCGTTCGCCAAGCAAGGCGCCACCGCCATCGGCGTCGACTTCTCATCCGAGCAGCTGGCGTTCGCCCGGCGGCTGTGCGAGCGGGAGAACGTCAAGGTCGAGCTCCATCACGGCGACGTCGCCGACCTGGCCTTCGTGCGAGCCGACTCCGTCGACCTGGTGTTCAGCTCGTATGCCCTGGGCTTCGTCGAGGACCTGGGTCGGGTGTTCCGCCAGGTGCACCGCGTGCTCAAGGGCAACGCGCCGCTCGTCTTCTCGGTTCCGCACCCGGCCTACGACATGATCGACGACGACGCCGAGCAGCCTTTGCTGATTCGTCGCGCCTACTTCGACCGCTCCCCGATCGACTACGAGTGGAACGGCATCAGCTTCACCGACTACCACCACACGTTCTCCGACCTCTTCACCGGCCTCAGCCGCGCCAGCTACCGCGTCGACACGGTACTGGAGCCGGAGCCGCTCTCCGGCGGGCCGCGCAGCATGCACTGGCGCGAGGCCTTCAAGTGGGTACCGCGCACCCTGATCATTCGGGCCCGCAAGGAAGGGCTGTAGCAGCTAGCCCCTGATCCAGTTGGCGTACGCGTGCGCGAACAGCGCGGGCATGCCGCCGGTGTGGACGAACACCGTCTTCTGGTCCGAGGCGATACGGCCGCTGGCGCGCGCCGCGATGAGGCCGGCCAGCGCCTTGCCTGCGTACACGGGGTCGAGGACGAGGCCCTCCAAGCGAGCCGCCGCGTCGATCGCCCGCCGGCACTCGTCGGTCATGGCCCCGTAGTCGTCGCCGAAGTGCTCGTGATCGATCTGCACGTCGCCCACGGGTCGGCGCCGGCCGACCAGCGCGGCGGCCTCAGCCGCCTTGGCCGGCACCTGCTCGTCGAGGTCGGGGCGGGTGCCGACATCGACACCGAGGACGCGGCCGTGATGACCGAACCCCGCCACCAACCCGGCGTGCGTCCCGCCCGACCCGTCGGCCACCACCACCAGCTCGAGGTCGGGCAGCTGCCCCAGCAGCTCGTCGGCCGCGTCGACGTAGCCGAGGGCGCCCACCGTCGAGGCGCCGCCAACCGGCATCCGGTATGGGCGGCGACCCTCGGCCTCGAGGTCCGCGCACGCCTGCTCGATCGCCGCTTCGGTGCCGTAGTAGTCGAGCGGGCCCGCCCACACGATGTCGGGCGCCAGCAGGTGATCAAGCACCACGTTGCCGGTCGGGTGCGCGGGCTCCGGGCTGGCCAGCACGACCGTGCACCGCAGGCCCACCTTGTTGGCGGCGGCCGCCGTCATGCGCACGTGGTTGCTCTGGCGCCCGCCGCCGGTCACCAGCGTGTCGCAGCCCAGCGCCATCGCGTCGGCGCACAAGTACTCGAGCTTGCGAGCCTTGTTACCGCCCCCGGCCAGACCTGTGCAGTCATCGCGCTTCACCCACAGACATCCCGGGTCGAAGCCGAGCTCCGCGCCGAGCCGCTCCATCGGCTCCAACGGCGTCGGCAGGTGCGCGAGGGAGACCTTCGAGGGCGTCACCGACAGCGACGCTACTTTCTGCCTCGATGACGGCAGCCCTCGACGCGCTGGTTGCGGCGGTCGAGTCGGCACTCCGCGACGCGTCCCTGTCGACCGACCGGCAGCGGGCCGAAGCGATGCGGCCGGCCATGGCCGCCCTCCTCGCGTCTGACGACCCGATCCCGGCCGAAGGGAGCGAGGCGCTGGACGGCGCCGCCGTCGGCAACCTCCTCTACGCCGATCCGGGCGGGCGCTTCCATGTGCTGGCGGTCGTGTTCCCCGAAGGAACGTCAAGCGGCATCCACCACCACGGCTGTTGGGGCGTCATCGGGTATCTGCAGGGAGGCGACGAGGAGACGCGCTACGCGGGCGAGGGCCCCGCGGCCGGCACCGTCGAGCTCGCAGAGGCAGCACGCCACGTGTGGCACCAAGGCGACATCACCTACCTGCTGCCGGAGGAAGGCGAGGGTTGGCATCGCGTCCGCAACCCCGGCCCCGGCACGGGCGTCAGCGTGCACATCCTGTGCATGACACCTGCCGCGCATCCCCACTTCTTCTGGAACCGCGACACGGGCCAAACGGCGCCCTTCCCGTTCGTGGAGATGTCTCCCGGCCGCTGGCAAGCCAGGTTGGACTAACCCTTGGGCTGGTCCGCCCACCAGGCGGCAAGGCGGCGCGAAGCCTCCTCCTCGCCGAGGGGGCCCTCCTCGAGGCGCAGCTCCAGCAGGTAGGCCAACGCCTGGCCCACCTGGCGGCCGGGGCCGATCCCGAGCTGGGCCATGACCTGGTTGCCGTCGAGGTCGGGGCGAATGGCGTCGAGCGCCTCCTGCTCGCGCAGCTCGGCGATGCGCTGCTCCAGGGCGTCCATGCGCTTCGAGAGGGCCTTGGCCTTGTTCGGATTGCGGCTGGTGCAGTCGCAACGCGTCAACTCGTTGAGCCGCTCGAGCAGCGGTCCTGCGTCACGGGCGTAGCGACGCACCGCGCTGTCGGTCCACACGCCGTCGCCATAACCGTGGAAGCGCAGGTGCAACTCGACCAGCCGCACGACGTCGTCGACGTCGTCGTTCGGGTAGTGCAACGCCCGCATGCGGTCCCGCGTCATCCGGGCGCCGACGACCTCGTGGTGGTGGAACGAGACGCCACCCGGACTGATCGAGCGGGTCTTGGGCTTGCCGACATCGTGGAAGAGCGCTGCGAGACGGAGGATGCGGTCGGGGCTCGCCTTCTCGACCACCGCAATGGTGTGGGCCAGCACGTCCTTGTGCCGGTGAATCGGGTCCTGCTCGAGCGCCAAGGCCGGCAGCTCGGGCAGGAACTCGTCAGCCAGCCCGGTGTTCACGAGGAACCACAGGCCGTCGCCCGGTCGCTCGACGACCATCAACCGATCGAGCTCGTCGCGGATCCGCTCGCCCGACACGATCGACAGCCGGCCGTGCATCTCCTCGACCGCTCGCACGACCGCGTCGTCGGGCACGAGGCGGTAGCCGGCGATGAAGCGGGCGGCCCGCAGCATGCGGAGGGGGTCGTCGGCGAAG
>JAFATL010000142.1 GCA_019243975.1 Actinomycetota bacterium
CTCGATCAACCACCCCATCCCCGCCGCCACCGCCAGGGTGATCGGCACGGCCGCCCAGAACGACAGGTGCACCGTGCCGTGGGCGTGGATGTGCAGGTACAGCACGTTGAGGTTGAAGCTCAGGCGCTTGCCGCTGACGAGGTTGTAATGGAAGAAGGCGAGGAACGCGGCCATGCCGCCGTAGGCGAAGTTCGGCACGCGCGTGGCCTTGTAGATCAGGACCAGACCGAGGGCGAGCAGCGCGTACACGGCGCCACTCACCAGTCCGCCAGACAGGATCGAGAACGTGGTGTGCACTACGACGCGTCTCCGTCGGGGTCACCGGGGCAGGCGGCGGTGGCGGCCAGGAACCGGCGCGCCCCGAGGTGGGTGAGGAACGCCCACACCAACACGCCGAGCAGGCCGAAGAACCACTTGGCGCCGGCGCCCATGCGGTACGGGAGGATGGCGGCCGCCGGCGCGGCCCGGCGCGTCGTCGGCGCAGCCGTCGCCGCCGGTGCGGTCGCCGACGGCGGGGTCGCCGACAGTGAGGGCAGCGTTCCGGTGCCGCTACCGGTCGCGGGTGCGGCACTGAAGGTCGAGCCGAGGACGCCACTGCCGGCGCCCGGCGTCGAATCGGCCAGATCGCCCAATCCGAAGCCGCCCACCTCGGCGTGGGCCGACGCACTCGTGTAGGCGAAGCCGACCAGCACCTGGGCCCGCTCGGGGCTGAAGTTGTCGAGGTTGTCGGTGACGCTGCGCGGCATGTCGCACACGACGAGCAGGCCGCCCCGGTACGACGCACCCAACGTGCCGTCGGGCTTCACGCCCAGCTCCGGCTGCGGCCGCGAGAACAGGAACCCCTGCGGGAACTCGGCGGGCGACCCGACCAAGGTCAGCGAGCACCCCAACGCCTTGATGGCGGCGTTGGCCGCCGCCAGCGTCGACTGCGCGGCTGACGAGTCGACGGGGACCGTCTGTCCGGCGACCGTGAGGTCGACCGTTTCCTTGCCGTCGGTGATGGCGCTGGCGACGCTGAAGGTGACGCCGCCGGCATCGATGTCGTTCAACGCGATGGCGGCCCGGCTGGTGGCGCCACCGGCTTTGCCGTTGGTGGCCGAATGGCCGGAAGCGACGACCGATCCGATCTTCACTGCACCGCCGCCGATGGAGACGTTCGAGGCGCGCGACGCACTGGACGCGTCGAGCGTGTCCTTGACCGTGTGCGCGAGCGCGTCGCCGCCCACCTGCCCGGCGGTGAGCACGGGGCCCAGCGCCTCGCTGGCGGTGCCGGGACCGCCCACGCTGACGCTCGAGGAGTGGAGCTCGGCCGAGGGGCCGGCGCCACACTGCGCGGTGGCGTAGCCCGTACGAGGCAGCCCGGCCGTCTCACCCTGGGTGTCGGTCGGGAAGAAGAAGTGGGTGTCGACCAGGCTGCCCGGATAGAAGCACTCGGTCTGCGGCAGCGAACGCACGGGATGGCCCGTGCCCTGGGGATCGATGTACTTGCCGCCGACGACCGCATCCATCTCTGTCGGCGCGGCGGCGATGCCCTTGGCGTTCTCGCCCGCCTTCGACCGGCGCGCCTCACCACTGACGTGGGCGATCGTGCCCGAGCCCGCGGGCAGCGGCAGGTCGTACTCGACGCGCATGGCGTAGGACTCGGCCTGGCCCGAGATCACGCCGTCGGGCCCGACGGCGGCCGGGCCATCGGCCCGGGCCGGACCCATCAACGCCACCGGCAGCACGAGGAGCGCGACCGACGCAGCCGCGGCGGCGAGGCGGAACGGCTTCATCGCCCGTCCCTCGCGGCGAGAGAGTTCACCGCGCCACGGGTGTACGACACCCCGGCGACGATGTAGGCGAGCACACCGGCGAACAGGCCTCTGGCCACCGCGGCCAGCCACAGTGTGGGCCCAGTCGGCAGGAACTTCCCGGTGAGGATGCCGACGATGTAGGTCAGCACGGCGATGTAGAGCACGCCCTGGCCCCCGATGGGCGCCTTGGGCGGCACCACCTGCGCGTCGGCGTCGTCCAGCGTGAGGCGGCCGAGCTCGGCGTCGGTCCCGCCCCACCGGCGCGTCATCGACGCGAACACCAAGGTGAGCGTGACGACCGTGATGACGAAGTCGGCGATCACCACCTTGCCCGTCATGCCGTGCGTGCCGGCCGCCGCCGCCCCCGCGCCGCGGACGTAGTCGTGGAAGAGCACCCATGACAGCGCCGCGTTCACGACCGCTTGCCCGAGGGCGATGGGGACAGCGACCTGCTTCCACGCCCGCTTCCGCAACGACGTCGCCGGCCAGGCGCCACCGAGGGCCCGGCGCGCCGCGTGCGCGCCCCGATGGCGACCGAGCACCTCGACCACGACCGCAGCCGTTCCGGCCAGACCAGCGAACGCCGCCAGCAACACCACCAGCCGAGCGCGCTTCCCGTCCAGGGCCACCGCGACCAGACCGGCACCGGCGAGGGCCCACACCGCCGCCAGCGCCGACCATGCCAGCGCCCCGAACCACAGCCGGCGGGCTCCCCACGGGTCGTCGCGCGGCACCGAGCGGCAGTCGGGCCCGCAGTCGAGCACTGCTTCGGCGGACAACACGTCAGCGGCGCCCGTGTACAGCGCGTTGACCCACCCCACGAAGACCAAGGCCGCGGCCGCACCGGCCACGACAGCCGCCAGCGCGGCGGGCGACAGCACGTGCGCCGTGGCCCGGCTGGCGGCCAGCGCCGACACGACCAGGGCGATGACGAACGCGACGATGGCGCCCGCTACGGCGATGCGGCCGAGGTGCTGCGGCAGGGGTCGCGTCTCCACACGTGCAGTCGCCATCAGAAGGGCGCCGCTGTCTCGCCGGGGACGAAGTACCCGCGACAACCTTGGAAGAACGTCGGCACGCTCTGGCCCGGCGGGATCGGCGAGCCCACGCCCTGGGGCGTGATCTGGTCCCACCGCAGCGACCCGTCCGGTTGCTTGTGGATCTGGATCACATAGCCGCCGCGGATGCCGATGTGGCACTGCGGCGAGAACGTCCACTTCGGTTGGTTGTCGCTGTTGGTGAGGCCGGGTCGCCAGTCGGTGAACGTGTTGAGCACGTCCTTCAAGTGGGCGCGCGTGAACTGGTCACCCAGCTGGCGCATGCCGTCGGCCGCCAGCAGCGCCGACAGGAAGAACCCCATCGTCACCGACGAGTACGTGTCGGTCTTGTTGGAGACCTTCTTCACCTCGGCGATGTAGTCGGGGTTCTTGTACTCGTCGGCGAACGCGTCGAACGCGTACGTGCCGATGGAGTAGTCGCCGAGGGCCTGGTGGATCACCGGGACGCCGATGAGGTAACCGCCCCACAACTTCGGCGGTTTGTAGCCCTGGATCTGCGCCTCGACCATGCACTGGATCACGTGGCCGGCATCGATCTGGAAGTCGACGTAGTCGACCTTGTCGCCGCTCGCCTCGCTGATGCCCTGTGAGCACGACGTCTGGTCGGGCGTGAACGGCACCTCCGCCTTCACGTCGACGCCGTAGGCCTTCCAGTACGAGGCCACCTTGTCGGCGAACGCCTTGCTGTAGTTGTTGGCGCCGGCGTCGAGGTAGAACACCGACACCGACTTGATGCCGAGCTTCTTGGCGCCGTACCACGCCATCGACATGGCCGACGTGCTCTGCGGACCGCCGATGCCGAAGTACCACGGGTGGAAGAAGTCCTCGTCGAACTGCCCCTCGAGGAATACCGGGATGCCGACCTTGTAGGCGTACTCACCCGAGATCGGCGCGTAGCTCATGCTCAGGGCGAAGACGTGGTCGACCTCGACCAGGCGCTTGATGTTGGCCAGCTGCTTGGCCGGGTCGGCGCCGTCGTCGTAGATCTTCACGCTCAGGCGACGGCCGTTGATGCCGCCGTGGTCGTTGACGTAGTTGACGCCAGCCGCGAACCCCACGGCGATCTGCTCGCCGTAGGTAGCCGCCGGGCCCGACGTGAAGGTCGACCCGCCGATCTTGACCTCGGTGTCGCTGGCGCCGTCGTCGTAGGTGACGTGACGGCCAGGGGCGCTGGCAACCCCGGGAAGACGAGCACCGGTGGCGCCGCCCGCCGCTGCCGGCCCCGAAGCGCTGCCCGCCACGGTTCCCGCCTGAAGCGCTTCGGACGGTATGCCGGAGGACGTCGCCTGCTGGCTGGCCGCCTGGGCAGCCTTCTCGGCCCGGGTCGCACGCACCACCGAGGTGGCGTCGGCGCCCCCGAGGGCGGCCACGTCCACGAGGATGAGCAGCACGACGACCGCGATGAGATGCACGCGCCAGCGTGCGATCCTCGCCACGGCCGCGTTCATGCCGCTACGTCCTCCTTCGTCCCCGGTGACCGGTGTGTCCGAAAACCTGATGCTTACATCAGGTTCGACGCCCGGAACCAATCACCTGCTAAGCCGGACCAATGTCACTGGTGACGGTCAGCACGCCCGCGGAGGCGGTGGCGCTGCTCACCATTGACCGGGCCGACAAGAAGAACGCCCTGTCGATCGCGGTGCGCGACGAGATGAGCGATGCCCTCGACCGCCTCGCCAACGACGAGTCCGTCAAGGTCGTGGTCGTCACCGGTGCGGGCGACGTGTTCTCCGCCGGCTTCGACCTGAAGGAATTCGAGCGCCTCGACGACGAGGCCTACGCGGCGACGCTGTGGGCGTCGTCGGACCGGTGGCACCGGACCCTCATCGAGTTCCCCCTCCCGACGATCGCCGCCATCAACGGCGCGGCGCTGGCGGGCGGCTTCGACCTGGCCGTCCTGTGCGACATCCGCATCGCGTCGACGGCGGCCCGCTTCGCCCACCCCGAGCAGTCGTTCAGCGACGTCGTCTACGGCCCGCTCCACGACCTGGTGGGCGGTGCGGTCGCACGCGACCTCGCCCTGACCGGACGCGCGGTCACCGTCGACGAGGCGCTGGCCCTCCGGCTCGTCACGCGTGTGGTCGCGCCGGAGCAACTGCTCGAGGAGGCACTGCTCACGGCCGCGCAAATCGCTCGCGCCCCGCGCGAGAACCTGCGCCGCACCAAGGCCAAGGCCATTCGTCGCGCCGCCGTCGCCGGTGCGACCTTGGACCTCTAAGTCAGTCCGGACGCAGCTCCGCCTCGTCGAAACTGAGGGGGAGGACCCGCCGGTCGGACTGGCGACGCAACCGGTAGCGCGCGCCGCGGGCACCCGGGCGGCGCTCAGCGACCTCGAAGCCCGACACCCACGCTTGGTCGAAGCGGTTGCGGACCTGCACAGCCGTCCCTCTGGAGGGATGCCATGGCTGTTCAGGCATGTGGTCTCCTCTCGCTCGGTATCTCGGAGAGCCCCCCGCCCCGTGCTGATCGGTGACGTGACGGAGAGTACTCCCGGAATTTCGAGAGTCAAGACTGGTATTCAGCCAGCCCGGCGGTCCCGTTCGAAGCGCACGCGAACGTCCTCGTCAGGACGCCGTTCTTCCATTTCGGCCAGTTGTCGCAACGCCGCTTCGTCCGCGGACGTCGGCGCGTCGGCGACCAAACTGCGCGGCCACAACCGGTCTGCCAGCACGACGTTGACCTCGGCCGCCAGCAACGTGACCTGGGCCTGCAAGTAGAGCCACGACAACAGGCCGATCACCATGGCGAACAGCCCGTACGTCTGGCTCGCGCCCGAAAGCTGGTGCCCGACGTAGTAACCGCCCACCGCCTGCAGCACGGCGCCGGCTACTGCGCCGATCAACGCACCCGGCACCAGCTTGCGCCAACCGACGTGTGCCACCGTCAGCAGGCGGAACGCCGCGAGGTAGAGCGCCCCGTTGATGGCAAGTGAGATGGCAATGCCCGCCACCTTGAAGGGCCAGCCGTGCGAACTCCCACCGGCCGCACCCGCGGCCACGGTGCTGAGGATGATGCCGACGCCCAGCACGACGAGCAGCAGGAGGGCGCGCACCCGCGAGTTGATGAAGTTGGGCCGCGTCTTGCGGGGGACGCCCCACACCGTGTCCATCGCGGATTGGGCGGCCTGCACGCCGCCAATGCCACCCCAGAGCGAGCCGGCGATGCCGATGACCAGGGCCAGGCCGCTGCCCTTGAGCGAGTGGACGCGGAGCTGCTGGCCGATGACCGGGAAGCGGCCGAGGACTGAGTGAACGACGTTGTCCTGGAACCGACTGTGGGCGCCGAGGAAGAACCCGAGCAGCGTCACGAAGACGAGCAGCAACGGGAACAGGGAGAAGAAGCCGTAGTAAGCGATGAGCGCCGCGTGCTTGCCGGCCTCGTCGTCGCCGAACTTCTTGAACACACCGACGCCGACGGCCGTGAACCGGTGGCTCCGTTGGAACCGGTCGAGTCGTTCGAGCAGCTTCCGCGGCGCCACGCCTCACAAGTACCCATTCCGCCTGGCAGTCATCCCCAAGCGCGGATGACACCTTCTGGTAATCAACTACGACTTCGAACGTTTGAGCAGCGTGGAGGCACTGACACCGACCCTTTCGGCGCTCATCGCCAGGCTGGAGGCGATGGCGCTGGCCGAGGACGAGCGGGCCCCGCACGTCGTGTTGGTGCTCGACCCCGAGTTCGGATTGGGACCGGCGGCCGGACCGTTCGACGGCCTCATGGCCGCCCTGGCCGCGGCATCGGAACTGGAGACGGCACTCAACGAGGACGAGACCGAACTCCCCGTCCGCGTCGAGGTCGTGCGCCTCTTCAGCTGGAGGGAGCGCCCACGTCGGGAATCGGTAATGCCGGTATCGGTAGCTCCGGCCCAGGACGATCCAGGCAGAGATTGACGTAGCCATGCAGGCACACCGTGGGTGCAGTCGGCGGCTTGTCATCTCGCCGCACGCTT
>JAFATL010000165.1 GCA_019243975.1 Actinomycetota bacterium
ATCCGGCGACACGGGCGTCGCCGGCGCCAGCGGGAGCAGCGCGGCCGGCGGCAGCTCGGCCGGCGGGTTCAGCGGTGGATCCAGCGGCGGTGGCGTGACCGCGGCCGGGGGCACTGGCGGCGTCGGCGGTTCGGCGACGACCGGCGACCGCAGCCACTGCGACAAGAACGGCCGCCAGATCGGCCCGCCCAAGTACACGATGCCGCCGTGCGTACCGGTGTGGCACGGCGGCGACAACGGCGGGGCGACCATGACCGGCGTCGACGCCACGCACATCAACTACGTCTTCTACAAGGCCAAGGCCGACGCGCAGGTCAATGCCATCCTCGCCACGCAGGGCCTCGCCGCCAGCGACGACGACGCCTGCCTCGGCTACCAGGCCTACGACAAGGAGGTCAACAAGCGCTACGAGGGCTACGGCCGCAAGTTCACGAGCATGGACGGGCCCGGCGCCAACAAGGGCTCGACATCCCAGAGCGGCTGCCACTTCCCCTACTTCCGCGGCCAGTGCACCCTCACTCCGCCCGACCCCGTGTGCGAGCGGGCCGAGGCCAAGGTCATCGCGGCCATGAAGCCGGCCGTCGTGCTGGCCCCGGTGGCCGACCCGGCGCTGTACGACGAGCTGGCGAAGGACCACATCATCGTCGTCGGCGGCGGCGACTCGCCCGAGTCGTTCTTCGACCAGGGGGCGCCCTACTTCTACGGCCTGCTGATGGACGGCGACCGGCAAGCACGGTTCGACTCGGAGTACTGGTGCAAGAAGCTGAGCGGCAAGCCGGTCGCCCACGCGGGGGCCGACGTCACCACCGGGCGGGGCTGGGGCAGCCCGCCCACCAATCCGCCGATCCGCAAGCTCGGCATCATCTATCCCGAGAACAACGGCGACCAGACGATCACCCTGAGCGTGAATCACCTGAAGCAACTCGTCACGGGCGGCATGTGCAACTCGCCCGGGGGCGTGTTCACGGTGAAGTACGCCTCGGACATCAACACGGCCCAGCAGCAGTCCGCCAACATCGTGCAGCAGCTGATCCAGAACAAGGTGACGACAGTCGCCTGTTACTGCGACCCGATCGCCCCCGTGTTCCTCACGACCAACATGACGTCGCAGGGCTACTTTCCCGAACACTTCGTCTTGGGAGTCGGGCTCATCGACTACGACCAGCTCGGACGTCTGTACGACTCGCAGCAGTGGCAACACGCCTTCGGCGTGTCCGACCTGGCCTTGGCCCAGACGTTCGCCGACGGCGACTCGACGCACTGGTGGCAGGACTCTGGCAACACGGGCCAGCCCGGCGACAAGACGTCGAACGCGGTCGTGCCGTTCTTCTCGATCCTCGGCGCCATGTTCCACATGGCGGGCCCGAAGCCCACGCCGGAACTGATCCACCAGGGCTTGATGGCGCTCCCGATCACGGGAGGGTGGGCGGCCACCCATGACCAACGAATCATCAAGGTCGGGTTCCGTGCGCCCAGTCCTTGGACCGCGGCCATGGACACGCGCGAGGTGTACTGGAACGGCGGCCGCACATCCGAGGTCGACGGGAAACCGGGCTCGTACTGCCCCGTGAACGGCGGGCAGCGGTACGACCTCAACGAGTGGGGAACCGGCAACCCGCAGGTGTTCGACCAAGCCCACAATGGCTGCTGACCAACTGCGGGGGGCGCTCGACGCGGTAACGCAGAGTCCCCCGGCGCGTATCGCGAGCGGCGTCTGGCGGGCGCCCCGGGTCGGACCGGTGGTGCGGGCCGTGACCGGGCTCGTGGCCCTTTACGTCGTGTTGCACGTGCTGCTGCGCAACAACCAGCCGACGCAGGGCATCTACGTCTACGGCGTCATCATCGGCCTGCTCTACGCACTCCTCGCGTTCGGCCTCATCCTCGTGTATCGGGCCACGCGCATCATCAACTTCGCCCAGGCCGAGATGGGCGCGGCGTCAGCGGTGATGGCGGTGCTGCTGATCAAGGTCCACCACATGCCCTACCTGTTGGCGTTCGCCCTCGCCATCGGCTCGGGCGTCGTCGCCGGCATGATCATCGAGCTGCTGGTCGTGCGGCGGTTCGCCAAGGCGTCGCGGTTGGTGCTCTCCGTCGCCACCATCGGTGTGGGGCTGATCTTCGCGGCGCTGCAGTTCTACATGCCGAAGTGGCTGGGCGGGAAGTTCGTCGTCGACCCGTCCCCGCCCAAGACGCCGTTCTCCAGCGCTCACTTCGTCGTGGGCAACTACCACTTCGACGGCAACTCGCTGGTGGTGCTGGTGTGGGCCGCCATCGTCGTGATCGGCCTCACCCTGTTCTTCCGGCTCACCGACATCGGCATCGCCGTACGGGGTTCGGCCGAGAACGCCGACCGGGCCGCGCTCCTGGGCATACCCGTCAAGCGGGTGTCGACGGTGGTGTGGATGATGGCCGCCGGGCTCTCGTCGCTGAGCATCTTCCTGCGCATCCCCGTCATCGGCCTGCCGATCGGGATCTTCCTCGGTCCCACGATCCTGCTGTACGGCTTGGCCGCCGCCGTCATCGCCCGTATGGAGAGCTTCGGTACGGCGCTGGTCGCCGGCGTGTCGCTGGGGGTGATCGAGCAGACGCTCTACTACTTCTCCAAGGACCCGTCGGTGAGCGCGGCGCTGATCCTGCCGATCCTGCTGGTCGCCATGCTGCTGCAGCGCAACCGGCAGTCGCGCGGCCAGGACACGGGCATGACCACGTGGTCGCTCGTGAAGGAGTTCCGGCCCATCCCGCCCGAGCTGCGGCGGCTGCCCGAGGTGATGTGGGGGCGAGTGGTGCTCGGCGTCGCGGCCGCTGCCATCCTCGTGTTCGGCTTCGAGCTGATCGGCCTCAAGCAGCAGATCATCTCGTCGGTCATCGTCATCTACGGCATCGTGGCGGTGTCGCTGGTGATGCTCACCGGCTGGGCCGGCCAGATCAGCCTCGGCCAGTGGGGCCTGTCGGGCATCGGTGCCGCGGTGGCGGGCAACCTGGCCGCCCGCCACAACGCCGACTTCTTCACCACCGTGATCGTGGCCGGCCTGGTCGGCGCGCTCGTGGCGGTGGTGATCGGGCTGCCCGCACTGCGCATCAACAGCCTGTACCTCGCCGTCACCACCTTGGCCTTCGGCATCTGCGTGCAGACCTACTTCCTCAACCCGACGTACTTCCGGTCGTTGCTGCCGGAGCGAAGTCAATCGGTCGTGCGCCCGATCCTGTACGGGCGCTACAGCCTGCAAGGTGACCGGGCCTACTACTACGTGTGCCTCGTCGCCCTCGGATTGGCGCTGCTGTCGGCACGCGCCCTCAGGCGAAGTCGCACGGGGCGCGCCATCATCGCCGTGCGCGACAACCAGAAGGGCGCGCAGGCGTATGCCGTCGGCGCCGCACGCGTGAAGCTGTGGGCGTTCGCCATCTCCGGCTTCTGGGCGGCGGTGGCGGGAGCGCTGTTCGCCTACCACCAGGGCGTGGTGCAGCCCGAAGCGTTTCCGCCCGACCTCAGCCTCACCCTGCTGATCATCGTGGTCATCGGCGGAGTGACGTCGTTGCCCGGTGCCATCCTCGGCACGATCTACGTCGGCATCCTCAAGTACAGCGACATCAACGACGGGCTGACCCTGCTGGCGACCGGGTTCGGCGCCCTGCTCCTGCTCTACGTGGTGCCCGGCGGCCTGGCCCAGATCTTCTACGGCACGCGCGACTCGTTGCTCCGGGTCGTCGCCCAACGTCGGAAGATCGTCGTACCCAGCCTGCTGGCGGACGTGCGTGAGGAAGTGACGCAGAAGGAAGGCGACGTCCTCGCCGACGCGGCGGCGGCCGTCGAGGGCGCCGGGCGCGTCCTCATCCCCGACCGCGACGAGGTGGAGGAAGCTCGCTTGCGCTGTCCCGAGTGCGGGGAGGAGCTGTCACTCGACGAGGTCGCCGACCACGCGCACTTCCAGGTGGTGGACGCATGAATCGCATTCTCGCCCGATTGGAGAAGGACACGGGCGGCGTCGCCATCTTCGCCCTCGTCGTGCTGTGCCTCCTGTACTTCTTCGACGAGTTCGACACCGCCGCGTTCAACACGCTGGCCCCCAACATCGAGAAGGCGTTCCACCTCACCGACCAGAAGTTCGTGGCGCTCGTCGTCGCCAACGTGTCGCTGCTGATCCTGCTGGCCATCCCGGTCGGCTATTTGGGCGACCGGGTCAAGCGCACCGGTCTCGTCGTGTTGTCGGGCGTGCTGGCTGGCGTCTTCTCGCTGGGCACCGGCCTCGTCGGCAGCGTGGCCCTGCTCACCCTCATGCGGTTCGGCAACGGCCTCGGCCTGCTGGCGAACATCCCGATCCACAACTCGCTGCTCACCGACTACTACCCGCCCGAGACGCGCGGCGCGGTCTTCGCCGACCACATCAACGCCATGTACCTGGGCGCCATCATCGGGCCCGCCCTCGCCGGCCTTATGGGCAACCTTTTCGGGTGGCGGTCGGCGTTCCTGATCCTGTTCATCCCCATCCTCATCACGACGTTCGTGGCCCTGCGCCTCAAGGAGCCCATCCGGGGCGCAACCGACGACCCCACCGCCGCCCTCGAGGCCCAGGCCGAAGACCCCGTGGCGTTCAAGGAGGCGGCCCGCACGCTGTGGGCCGTGCGCTCCCTCAAGCGGCAGTTCATCGGCGCCATGTTCCTCGGCGCCGGCCTGCTGCCCCTCGCCGGCTACCTCCCGCTGTACCTCGAGCGCGTCTTCCACCTCGACCCGCTGGCCCGAGGTCTGGTCGGCGCGGCCGACGCCGCCGCCACGTTCTACGGCGTGCAGAAGTCGGGTCAGTGGACGGCCGGCTGGTTCGGCAAGGGCATGCACGAGCCGTTCCGGCGCGCGGGCATCTCGTTGGGGTGTGTCGGGATCGGCATCTCACTCATGGCCGGTTCGCCGTGGCTCGTGCTGACCATCGCCCTGGGGCTGTTGGCCAGCTTCGCCATCGGCGTGTTCGGCCCGCCCTTCTACGCCACCCAGGCCCTCATCTCCCCCGCCCGGGTGCGCACCCTGTCGTTCAGCTACGGCGGCTGGTTCCTCGTGGCCGGGGTGGTGGCCCTCTTCTACCTGCCCGGCTTCTCCGCCATCTCCGACCACCAGGGCATCCGCTGGGGCATCTTCGTGCTCGGCCCGTACTGGGTGATCGCCGGTGCGATCCTCAACAGCGCGGGCAAGTACGTGGCCGACGACGCGGCGCGGGCCCTACGAACACTCACCACCACCGTGGAGCTGCGCAAACAGCGGCTCTCGGCGGGCGAGAAGTCGTTGCTGGTGTGCGCGGGCGTCGACGTGGCCTATGACTCCGTGCAGGTGCTGTTCGGCGTCGACCTCGACGTGAAGGACGGCGAGATCGTCGCCCTGCTCGGCACCAACGGCGCCGGCAAGTCCACGTTGCTCAAGGCCATCTCGGGGCTGGTCGACCCCATCGGCGGCGCCATCTTCTTCGACGGCCACGACGTCACCCACGTCGACGCTCGCAAGTCGGTGGAGGTTGGCATCGTGCAGATGCCCGGCGGTCGCAGCATCTTCCCGACCCTGACGGTGAACGAATGCCTCCGGCTGGCGGCGTGGATGTACAAGCGGCAAGACCCCGAGCACGTCAAGCAAGCGACCGCCCAGGTGCTCGAGTACTTCCCGGTGCTGGCCGAGCGGGGCGACCAGCTGGCCGGGAACCTGTCGGGCGGCGAGCAGCAGATGCTCGGGCTCGGCATGGCGTTCATCGCCAAGCCCCGCCTGCTGATGATCGACGAGCTCTCACTCGGGCTGGCGCCCAGCATCGTCGGTCGGCTCGTCGACATCGTGCGCGCCATCCACGAGCGCGGCACCACGGTGATCCTCGTCGAGCAGTCGGTGAACGTGGCGCTCACGTTGGCGCAACGGGCGGTGTTCATGGAGAAGGGCGAGGTGCGCTTCACCGGCCCGACCGCTGACCTGCTCGAGCGCGACGACATCCTGCGCTCGGTCTTCCTCGAAGGGGCCGGCAGCAACGGCGGTCGGGCCAAGGTGAAGGTGCCGACCGTGCGCGCCGCTCCGCCCGCCGACGCGCCCGTGCTCCTCGAGCTGGTCGAGGTCACCAAGCGGTTCGGCGGCATCCAGGCCGTCGACGCCGTGAGCTTCGAGCTGCGCCAGGGCCAGATCCTCGGGCTCATCGGGCCCAACGGCGCCGGCAAGACGACGCTCTTCGACCTCGTGTCGGGCTTCCTCGTCCCCGACGCCGGGCACATCACGCTGCAGGGCAAGGAGATCACCAACTGGTCGCCCGAGCGCCGCAGCTGGGCGGGCCTGGGCCGCAGCTTCCAGGACGCCCGGCTGTTCCCGTCCCTCACCGTGGCCGAGTGCATCGCCGTGGCCCTGGAGCGGCACCTCGAGTTCCGCGACCCGCTGGCGTCGGCACTGGGCCTGCCGAGCGTGGCCGAGGCCGAGGTCGAGGTGGCATGGCAGGTGCACGAGCTCATCGAGCTCCTGGGTCTCGGCGCCTTCCGCAACAAGTTCATCAGCGAGCTGTCCACCGGCAGCCGGCGCATCGTCGACCTGGCGATGACGATCGCCCACCAACCGTCGGTGCTGATCCTCGACGAACCAAGCTCCGGCATCGCCCAGCGCGAGACGGAGGCGCTGGGGCCGCTGCTGCTGCGCATCCAGCAGGAGGCGGGCTGCAGCCTGCTCGTCATCGAGCACGACATGCCGCTCGTGACGAGCATCTCCGACTCGATGATCGCCCTCGAGCTCGGACGCGTGATCGCCTCCGGCACCCCGCAGGAAGTCGTCAACCATCCCGAGGTGGTGGCGTCTTACCTCGGCGCGGAAGCGTCCGTGATCGCCCGCTCGGGCACGCGCAGCAGCGCGCCATCCAACGGGCACGCGCCCGCCAAGCGGGCGGCCAAGAAGGCGGCCAAGCAGACGGCCAAGCGAGCGACGAAGAGCCGCGCTCGCCGGTGAGACGCGCCATCCTGCCCGCGCTGCTGGGTCTGCTCACTCTCTCGGTGGGCGCGGTCGTGAGTGGTTCGGCCCACGCCGCCGGTGGCCAGGTCGTCGACGGCGTGTGGTGGTTGGCCCAGGTCGACGGCGGCACTCTGCCGCCTCCGCCCCAGGTGCCGGCCCACGGGCTGTGGGTGTCGAGTGCGGCATCAGGCCCCACCGCCATCTCGGCCGTGCACGTCGACGCCGCCAGCGATCAGATCGTGTCCTCCTTCACGCTGCACATCGCCAACCTCTACGCCGCCCCCGCCACGCCGGTCGCGCCTCTCCAGGTGCCGGTGCTGGCGTGCCCGACCACGGCGGCGTGGAAGCCGGTCGACGCGTCGACGCCGGGGGCCTGGAACTCCCGGCCCGCCTACGACTGCGGCAAGGGTCAGGTGCAGGGCTCGCTGTCAGGTGACGGCAAGACGATGACGTTCGACCTGACCAGCTTGCAGGTGCCGGGCCAGGCGTTCGACGTCGCGCTGGTGCCGGGGGCGGCTCCCCCGCCGGTGCCGCAGGTGCCGGTTCCGGTTCCGGTGCCCGTCCCCGACACGCCGGTGTCGGGCAACACCCAGCCCACCTTCGACGTGACGTTCGTGCCGCCGACCCCGGCCGATGTCGTCATCGACAGCGTCGGTGACACGGGTCAGCCCGACGTGGCGTCGGCGCTCAGCGGGTCCGTCAGTGACAGTGCGCCCACGAGCACGGATGTCGCCCCCGCCCTCGACCTCCCCAGCACCCTTTCCGGACCCATCGGCTCCACCGCCGGGGTGGCCCGGCCGCTCGGGCCGCCCGTGGTCAACGTCCCCGTAGCCACCACCCGGGCCCTTGGCCCGCTCTCGACCACCAGCCCGCGCAAGCGCCTCCTGTTCGGCTTCGTGTTCGTCGACCTCATGATCTGGGCCTGGCGGGTGCTCTCGGCCGACTCCCGGGGCCGCGCGGTGGCGGCAACGGCGACCGTCCGGCGCCCCAGCCTCACCCTCTACGACGTGCCCGCCGCTCCCGCCACGCGGGTCACCGGCCACCACTTCGCCAAGACCGCGCGAGAGGGCCGGCCCCCGCCCCTTCGTTAGTCCGCGTCGTCGGGTTCTCGGAGGACGCCGATCGCCTTCTCCACGGCCCGACGGGCGCGCGTGAGGCGCTTCTCCTCGACGGGGAGCTCGGTGCCCCCGGCGTCGATCGACTCGCGCAGGCGGACGATGGCCAGGTCGGCCAGCTCCTCGGCGATGGCCTCCAGCCGCGAGCGAATCTCGTCGAACTCACCGGGCATGGAGTGCCTCGTCGACGAGCTCGAGGGGGTGCTTCACGATGAGCCCGGCGGCAGCCAGGTGCATGGCGCATCCCGGGTTGGCGCTGGCGACGACTGACGCGCCGGTGCGGGCGATGGCAGCGAGCTTGCGGGCGCGGATGTCGGCGGCCATGTCCGGGTGAATGGTGGCGTAGGCGCCACCGGCGCCGCAGCACAGGCCATCGTCGTCGAGCTCGCGCAGGTCGGCGTAGGGCGCCAGCACGGTGCGCACGTGCTGGTGCGCCTTCTGCACGTGACGGAGGTGGCACGGGTCCTGTATCGCGATCGGGTACGGCAGCCGCCGAGCTGCCGGCGGCAGTCTCTCCATCCGCGTCGCCAACC
>JAFATL010000272.1 GCA_019243975.1 Actinomycetota bacterium
CCGCCGACAGTCCTCGGCGCCCGAAGTCAGGAATTCGGGATCGGGTCGTGCCGACCGTGGGCCATCTGACTCACCGTCCCAAGCCTGTCCCAACATCCACGGCCACCAACGGTGAGAAGGGTGCCATCACGGTCATGCAATTTCCGATGCGCCGTGGCCGTTTCCGCTGGTCACCGCTAAAATCGCTGTGCGCCCTCGGTAGGATTCGAACCTACGCACCCGGCTCCGGAGGCCGATGCTCTATCCCCTGAGCTACGAGGGCGGGGAGGAGCAGTCTAGGCGGCCTACCATCTGGGGATGCCCGCTGGGACCGTGCTCGTCGTCGACGACGATCCCGTCATCCAGAAGCTCCTGCAGGTCAACTTCGAACTGGAGGGCTACAAGGTCATCACGGCCAGCGACGGCATCGAAGGTCTCGAGCGGGCCCGGGCCGACCTTCCCGACGCGATCATCCTCGACATCATGATGCCGAAGATGAACGGCCTCGACGTCGCCCGGGCCCTCAAGGGGGACGACGACACCAAGGGCATCCCCGCCCTGCTGCTGTCGGCCAAGGCCCAGGCCTCCGACGTCGCCGTCGGCATGGAGATCGGCGCCGACGATTACGTGACCAAACCCTTCGACCCCGCCGAACTGCTCGAACGGGTGGGCGACCTGCTGAAGGGTTCCTAAGCCGTTTCGGCTTCGGTGAGGCCGAGTTCGGCCATGGCCGTCTCGCGCATCTTGAACTTCTGGATCTTGCCGGTGACGGTCATGGGGAAGTCGTCGGCGAACTTCACGTAGCGGGGGACCTTGTAGTGGGCGATCTTGCCCTGGCAGAACGCCTTCACCTCGTCCTCGGTGAGAGCGGCGCCCTCGCGCACCTTCACCCACGCCATGATCTCCTCGCCGAACTTGGCGTCGGGCACGCCGATGACCTGCACGTCGGCGATGTCGGGGTGGGAGTAGAGGAACTCCTCGATCTCCCGCGGGTACACGTTCTCGCCGCCGCGGATGATCATGTCTTTGATGCGGCCGACGATGTTGAGGTAGCCGTCGTCGTCCATGGTGGCCAGATCGCCGGTGTGCATCCAGCCGTCGGCGTCGACCGCCTCGGCGGTGCGTTCGGGGTCGTTCCAGTAGCCGGTCATGACCGAGTACCCGCGCGTGCAGAACTCGCCCGCCGCGCCTCGCTCGACGGTTTCGCCGGTCGCGGGATCGACGATCTTCACCTCGACGTGCGGGTGCACACGACCCACGGTGCCGACGCGCTTGTCGATGGTGTCGTCGGCACCCGTCTGCGTCGACACCGGCGACGTCTCGGTCATGCCGTAACAGATGGTCACCTCGTCCATGTGCATCGACGAGATCACCTGCTTCATCACCTCGACCGGGCACGGCGACCCCGCCATGATCCCGGTGCGCAGGCTGCTCAGGTCGAAGTCGCCGAACTTCGGATGCGCCAGCTCGGCGATGAACATCGTGGGCACGCCGTACAGGCTCGTGCACCGCTCGGCCTCGATCGTCTGCAGCACCGCGTCAGCGTCGAACGCGCCCTCCGGGATCACCATGCACGCGCCGTGCGTGGTGCTGCCGAGGTTGCCCATCACCATTCCAAAGCAGTGGTAGAAGGGCACGGGAATGCACACGCGGTCGTTCTCGGTGTAGCCGCAGCCCCTCGCCGTGAAGTAGCCGTTGTTGAGGATGTTCTTGTGGCTGAGGGTGGCGCCCTTGGGGAAGCCGGTCGTACCGCTCGTGTACTGGATGTTGATCGGGTCGTCAGGTTGCAGCGACGCGCTCACCTCGCGCAGGCGCTCCAAAGCAACGTTCGACGCGGCCGCCAGCAACGCGTCCCACTCGGGTGACTCGAGCAGGATCACCGTCTCCAGCTCGGGCAGGTCGGGACGGACCTCCTCGATCATCGCCTTGTAGTCGGACGTCTTGAAGCTGGGCGCCGCGATCAGCAGGCGGCAGCCGCTCTGCTTGAGCGCGTACTGCACCTCCGACGTGCGGTACGCCGGGTTGATGTTGACGAGGATCGCCCCGATCTTGGCGGTGGCGTACTGGACCAAGACCCACTCGTAGGTGTTGGGGCTCCAGATCCCGACCCGATCGCCTTTGGCGATGCCGAGGTCGAGCAGCCCGCGCGCCACCACGTCGACGGCGTCGTTGAGCTCGGCGTAGGTGAACCGCTCGTGCTGGTGGCGGGCGACCAGCGCCTCCCGGTCGGGGAACCGGGCGACGGTGCTCTCGAAGTTGGCCCCGATCGTCTCGTCGAGCAGGGGGATGTCAGTAGATCCGCGTGCCTCGGAGCGTGCCATCGCGGCAAGTTACATCTGGTCGGGTGCCTCGATCCCGAGCAGGTCGAG
>JAFATL010000305.1 GCA_019243975.1 Actinomycetota bacterium
ACGGTGGGGTGCGCATCGAGGACACGGTGGTCGTCACCGACATGGGCTGCTACCCGCTGACGAAATCCCCGAAGGACCTTGTTATCGCATGAGTGTGTCCACCAATGACCTGAAGAACGGCATGACGCTCGACCTTCCCGGTGACGGGCTGTTCTCGGTCGTGGAGTTCCAGCACGTGAAGCCCGGTAAGGGCGGCGCGTTCGTCCGCACCAAGCTCAAGAACGTGCGCACCGGCGCCGTCATCGAGCGCACCTACCGCGCCGACGAGAAGCTCGAGCAGGCGATCATCGACAAGCGGGAGATGCAGTACCTCTACCGCGACGGCGACCACTACGTGTTCATGGACAACACGAGCTACGACCAGATGAACGTCGACGAAGCCGCGCTGGGCTCGGCCCCCGGCTTCCTCAAGGAAGGCGACTCGGCGATCCTGCAGATGTACGGCAGCGAGATCGTCGGCGTCGACCTCCCGGCCGCTGTCGTGCTCACCGTCACCCAGACCGAGCCCGGCGTGCAGGGCGACCGCGTGAGCGGTGCCCGCAAGCCGGCGACGCTGGAGACCGGGCTCGTCGTGCAGGTCCCGCTGTTCGTCAACGAGGGCGACGCCCTCAAGATCGACACCCGCTCGGGCGAGTACATCACCCGCGCCTGATGGCGCCGCTTTGATGTCGGTCGGCAGCCGCCGCCAGGCGCGCGAGCGGGCGCTGTCGTTGCTCTACGAGGCGGACGCCAAAGGGGTGAGCCCGTCGGCGGTCGTCGCCGACCTGCCCGTCGAGGCCGAGCCGTTTGTCGTCGACATGGTGCAGGGCGTCGAGGAGCACCTCGCCCGCGTTGACAAGCTGATCGCCGCGCACGCCATCGGCTGGACGCTCGACCGCATGGCCGTCATCGACCGCACCCTGCTGCGCATGGCGGCCTACGAGCTGCTCGAGAGCCCCGACGTGCCCGTCGGCGCCATCGTGTCCGAAGCCGTCGAGCTGGCCAAGCGCTTCTCCACCGAAGACAGCGGCCGCTTCGTCAACGGCATCCTGTCGGCGATAGCCGGCGAAGTCCGCCCCCGCGGCTGACGCCCATCGGCTGCATTGAGCCTTTCGTGTCGCGACTCGCGCCGTCTGTCCGGTTCGCGCGGCAAGAAAGGCTCAATGCGGGAAGACTGCCGAGCCATGGCGACGGTTCCGACGGAGGACGAGGTCCTCGGCTACTTCGACGCGCTGTCCAACTGGGGGCGCTGGGGGAGCGACGACGAGCTGGGCACGCTCAACCACATCACGCCGGACAAGCGGGTGGAGGCAGCGGGGCTGGTGCGCGAGGGCGTCACGGTCTCGTGCGCGTGGGACGTCGACACGGTGCCGCGCGTCGACCATGCCTTCGGGCCTGCGCAGCGCTTCATGCTGGCGACCGGCCAGGGTCTACCCGAGCAGCCGCGGGGAGGTGGTGCGCTCGAGCACATCGGGCTCGTGTACCACGGCTACACAGTCACCCACCTCGACGCCCTGAGCCACATCTTCTGGGACAAGCGCATGTACAACGGCTTCGCTGCCGACGCGGTGACTGCCTTTGGTGGCGCGGCCCGCAATGCGGTAACCGCCGCACGCGAGGGCATCGTGACGCGCGGGGCGCTGCTGGACGTCACGGGTGACCGCGACTGGCTGGAGCCGGGCACGCCGGTGTTCCCGCAGGATCTCGATGCCGCCGCTGCACGCGCGGGTGTGGAGGTGAGTGGGGGCGACGTCGTGTTGCTGCGTACGGGATACGGGCGGCTGGTGAGGGAGCGAGGGCACTACAACGTGCGGGGCGAAGGGCGTTCGGGGCTGCACGTGGCCTCGCTGCCGTGGCTGCATGAGCGGGGCGTCGCGGCCATCGCCGCCGACACGGCCTGCGGCTGCATGCCGAACCCCGACTATCCGAACATCCACGATCCCGTGCACGCGGTGGGCATCACGGCCATGGGGCTGTGGTTGATCGACAACTGCGACCTGGAGGCGCTGCGGGACACGTGTGCGCGGCTGAGGCGGTGGACCTTCCAGTTCATCCTCAGCCCGCTGCGCGTCGTCGGCGGCACCGGCAGCCCGGCCAATCCGCTGGCCGTGTTCTGATTTAGGGCGTGGGTTGGTCGCTGCGGCGGCCGATGCGGGCGATGCGTTGGGCCACGCCTTGGAGGGGTTGCACGGCGCGGGTGAGTTCGGCGGCGGCGTGCTCGAGCTGGTCGACGGCGTCGGTGAGAGCGCCCAGCCCCTTGGTGGACTCGGCCACTGCGGCCAGCGAGTCGGACAGGCCCGCCAGCTGGTCGAGCGTGCGGCCGAACGAGGCGATGCGGTCGAGGTAGACCTCGAACTCGGCGATGCGGTCGAGGGCAGCGAGGACGGAGCCGAGGTTCTCGAGCCCGTCGGCCAGGCGGGGGAGCGCCTGCAGCACCTCGACCACCAAGCGGGTGGGCGCCAGGGCGATGTCGACCAGCGGGAGCGAGGGCCGAGACGACGGGGCCATCAGGGGCCGATCAGGAGTGAGCCGTCGATCGTGTCGGTGCCCTTGGCCACCTTCACGTCGATGTTGTTGACGACGGTGCGGCCGGGCTTGACCTCACCCACCCGTACGGGGATCGACGTGCCGCTGACCTTGAGCGAGACCGACCCCTGCCAC
>JAFATL010000413.1 GCA_019243975.1 Actinomycetota bacterium
AGGGCCTGCACGTCGGCGTCGCCGGCCAGGTTGCGCTTGCGCACGATGTCCTGCACGCGGGCGATGGTCTCGTTGTCGTAACCCGCCGTGCCGAGGATGCGGCCCACGACGTCAGCGTGCATGTTGTGCAGGCCCGTGCGCCAGCGCAGATAGCCGCCGCGCCCGTCGGGGTAGTCGGACCGCGGCGTCGTCCAGCGGCGGATGTGATGGGCGCGGGCGGCGAGGAGCAGCGCCTCGTCGGCATCGGGCCGCAGCTTGTGCACCCACTCGGTCATGAGCTCGGCGTGGGCCAGCTCCTTCGGGCGTTCGACGCCGCGCACCACGATGCGGTTGGGGTCGTCGGCGTTGGCCGCGTCGATGGCGGCGATGGCGCGCTCGAAACGCTCGTCATCCAGGCCCATGACCAGGAGCTTTCCACTGTTGCATCCGTCACAACCGGACCGGGAAGGCGCTCGGCCGGATCGTTGTTGAGGAAAAGACCTTTCGAGAAGGAATGCCAATGCCCGATCTCGCTGTCGACACCCTGCCCCTCCTGCCGCTGACCAGCGGTGTGGTGCTGCCGCAGATGATCGTCACCCTGGCCCTCGAGACCGACGAGGCCAAGGCCGCGGCCGACGCGGCCATCTCCACCGACGGGCAGCTGCTGCTCGTCCCGCGCGTCGACGGCCGCTACGCCACCGTCGGCACCGTCGCCAAGATCGAGAACCGGGGCGACCTGCCCAGCGGCGTCCCCGCCGTCATTGTGCGCGGCGTGGGCCGCGCCGTCCTGGGTGCAGCCGCGCCCGGCACGGGCGCCGCCCTGTGGATCCACATCGAGCCGGTCGAGGAGCCCGCACCGACGGAGCGGGCCCGCGAGCTGGCGCGCGAGTACCGGGGCGTCGTGGAAACCATCCTCGAGAAGCGGGCCGGCGCCCGCCTGGCCGAGGTGTTCAGCGGCATCACCGATCCCGGCGCCATCGCCGACACCGCCGGGTACTGGCCCGAGTTGAGCGTCGAGCGCAAGATCGAGGTCCTCGAGACCCTCAATGTCGAGACCCGGCTGGAGAAGGTGCTGGCGTGGGCCAAGGACGCGCTGGCCGATCTCACCGTCAGGGAAGAGATCCAGCACAACGTGGCCGAGGGCATGGATAAGGCCCAGCGCCAGTTCGTGCTGCGCCAGCAGCTGGCCGCCATCCAGAAGGAGCTCGGTGAGGACGGCGACGGCGATGCCGCGTCGGAGTTCCGCGCCAAGGTCGCCGAGCTCGACCTGCCCGACACCGTGCGGGCGGCCATCGAGAAGGAGATCGACCGCCTCGAGCGCATGAACGAGCAGAGCCCCGAGCAGGGCTGGATCCGCACGTGGCTCGAGACGATCACCGAGTTGCCGTGGGGCACCGCGTCGACCGACAACCTCGACGTCAACGACGCGCGCGTCGTCCTCGACGCCGACCACACCGGCCTGGAGGACGTGAAGGATCGCATCGTCGAGTACCTGGCGGTGCGCAAGCTGCGCGCCGACCGCGGCGTCGACGACGCGGCCGAGGCGGACAGCGACGTGCGTCGTGGCGCGGGGGCGATCATCGCCCTCGTCGGGCCTCCGGGCGTCGGCAAGACGTCGCTCGGCGCGTCGGTGGCCCGCGCCCTGGGACGCAAGTTCGTGCGGGTCGCGTTGGGTGGCGTGCACGACGAGGCCGAGATCCGCGGCCACCGCCGCACGTACGTCGGCGCCCGCGCCGGCCGCATCGTCCGCGCCCTGACCGAGGCGGGCACGATGAACCCCGTCGTGCTGCTCGACGAGGTCGACAAGCTCGGGAGCGACTGGCGGGGCGATCCCTCGTCGGCCCTGCTCGAGGTGCTCGACCCTGCGCAGAACCACACGTTCCGCGATCACTACCTCGAGGTCGACCTCGACCTGAGCGATGTGCTGTTCATCGCCACGGCCAACGTCCTCGAGACCATCCCCGGCCCGCTGCTCGACCGCATGGAAGTCGTGCGCCTCGACGGCTACACCGAGCAGGAGAAGGTCGCCATCGCGCGCGATCACCTGCTGCCCCGGTTGCTGAAGTCGACGGGATTGTCGGCCGACGAGGTCACGCTGTCCGACGACGTGCTGCAGCTGGTGGTCGGCGACTACACCCGTGAGGCGGGCGTGCGGGGCCTCGAGCGCGAGCTGGCCAAGCTGCTGCGCAAGGTTGCCGTCAAGGTGTCGGCCGGCTCCGCCGTGTCCGTCGCCGTCACGCCCGACGACGTGCGCACCTACCTGGGTCGCCAGAAGTTCTTCCTGGAGGCGGCCGAGCGCACCGCGGTGCCCGGTGTCGCCACCGGGTTGGCGGTCACCGGCGCCGGCGGCGACGTGCTGTTCGTCGAAGCCACCGCGATGGAAGGAGACCCCGGTCTTACGGTCACCGGCCAGCTCGGCGACGTCATGAAGGAGTCGGCGTCGATCGCGCTGTCATACGTGCGGTCGCATCGCGACGACCTGGGCGTGCCGTCGGGCCCGCTGCGCCACGTGCACCTGCACGTGCCCGCGGGCGCGGTGCCGAAGGACGGTCCGTCCGCGGGCGTGACGATGACGACCGCGCTGGTCAGCCTCCTCACCGGTCGGGCCGTGAAGTCGACGGTCGGCATGACCGGCGAGGTCACGCTGCAGGGCAAGGTGCTGCCCATCGGCGGCGTCAAGCAGAAGGTGCTGGCTGCCCACCGCTCGGGCCTGACCGAGGTCATCCTGCCCGCCCGCAACGGCGGCGATCTCGACGACGTCCCCGAGACGATTCGTCAGCAGATGACGTTCCACCTCGCCGACGACGTCACCCAGGTCCTCGACTGGGCTCTCGAGCCCGCGCTGGAGGCGGCTGCGTAGTCAGCCGCCCTCGGCCAGGCGCTTCTCGATCAACTCGGGCATCGACCACGACGGGTTGATGCGCGCCACCAGGCCGGTCTGCACCATCAAGACGCGGCCGACCATGATCAGCTCGTCGGGGAGCTTGACCAACGGGTCCTCGCGAGCGGCGGCGATCAGCTTCGACCAGTTCGCTTCGCGGGCTTCCTCGGTCTGCTCGAAGTCGAACAGGCTCGCCCACGCGACCAGCGACGACGTGTCACCCGAGCGCGTGCGGAAGCCCAGGGCGTCGAGGGCGGCGGCCGAGCGGGGGATGTCCATCTCCATCCCCGACGCGTAGAGCTCGCGCAAGCCGTGCCTGGTCGCGTCGCTCAACGTCACGCAGGCGCCGAAGTCGACGATGCCCAGGCGCACCCGCGCACCGTTGCCGCCCTGGAGCAGGAAGTTGCCGGGATGCGGGTCGACGTGCACGAACCCGTCGACGAGGATCTGCTTGAGATACGAGTCGACGAGGATCCGCAGCGCCTCCTCTGCGGTCTCGCGGTCGGCCTCCCGCAGCGACCGGCCCAGGTTCTCGCCGTCGACCCAGTCCATGACGAGCACACGCCCGTGCGACAAGTCGTGGTGCACCGCGGGAGCGACGACGGTCGGCTCGTCGGCGAAGTTCGCCTTGAAGCGGGCGATGTTGTCGGCCTCGCGCACGTAGTCGAGCTCCTCGAGGATCGTGCGCTCGAGCTGGCGCGAGATCGTCGGCAGGTCGACGCCTCGAACAAAGCGCGCCACCAGGCCGAGGATGCGGCGCGTGTCGGTGGCCTCGCGCGGCACGATCTCGGCGACGGTGGGGTACTGCACTTTCACCGCCACCACGCGGCCGTCGTGGCGTGAAGCCCGGTGCACCTGGGCCAGCGAGGCGGCCGACGCCGAGTCGCTGTCGAACGTGGCGAAGAGCTTGTCGGCCGGGCCCACGTCTTCGTTGATCACCGCGTGGATGACCGACGCGGGCGCCGGCGGCACCCGGTCCTGCAGTTTGGACAGCTCCCGTACGTATGCGTCAGGCAGGAGGTCGGGGCGGGCGGAGGCGAACTGGCCGAACTTGAGGAAGCCGGCGCGCAGATGGACGGCGGTGCGGTACAGCTCGGCCGCGCCCTGCTCGTGCAGGCGCTCGAGGCGGCGCTGGCGCGTTTCACCGGTCGGCGCGCCGGGCAGCTTGAGAGTGGCGTAGCGAGCGCCGATGCGGGCTGCCGTGCCCCAGATCTGCGCCCGCCTGAACCCCGGCGAGCCGGGGAGTTGCCACGTCTCGTCGGCCATAGGTGAACGTTAGGATTTCTTGAGATGCCGGAGCCCGTCGCACGGACGCTGGGGCCGCTGGTGCGAGCCTTGCTGGGAGCCGATCCGCCCGTCGCCATTCGCTTCTGGGACGGGAGCTCGATCGGCCCCGACGTCGACCTCACCGACGGCCCGCACGCGGCCGTCCTGGTGCAGTCGCCCGACGCCATCCGCCGCCTGCTGTTCGCGCCCAATGAGCTCGGCCTGGCCCGGGCCTATGTCAACGGAGAGCTCGACATCGAAGGCGACGTGTACACGGCGCTGTCGATGCGCGAGGCCGTGGCCGACCCCGAGGACCGCGTGAACTTCGGTCTGTCCTGGCTCGATCGCATCAACGCGCTGGGCGCGGCGCGAAAGGTGGGCGCTCTCGGCCGTCCCCTGCCCGCGCCCGAGGAGGAGGCCCGCCTCGGCGGCCGCCTGCACTCGAAGGCGCGTGACGCCGCCGCCATCTCCCATCACTACGACGTCGGCAACGACTTCTACCGGCTGGTGCTGGGCCCCACGTACACGTACTCGTGCGCGTACTTCGCGTCGCCCGACGGCAACCTCGACGACGCGCAGCGGGCCAAGTACGACCTGATCTGCCGCAAGCTCGGCCTGCGCGAGGGCATGCGACTCCTCGACGTCGGCTGTGGCTGGGGCGGCATGGTCCTGCATGCGGCCGAGCACTACGGCGTGAATGCGGTCGGCATCACGCTGTCGAATCAGCAGCACGCGCTGGCGACGCAGCGGATCGCCGATGCGGGCCTCGCCGACCGCATCGAGATCCGGGTGCAGGACTACCGCGACCTGTCCGACGGTCCGTTCGACGCCATCTCCAGCATCGGCATGTTCGAGCACGTCGGCATGGACCGGCTCACCGAGTACTTCACCAAGCTGTTCTCGCTGCTCCAGCCCGAAGGTCGCTTGCTCAACCACGGCATCTCCCGGCCGGCGGGCCCGTCGGCGATCGACACCAACTCGTTCATCGCCCGCTACGTGTTCCCCGACGGCGGCCTGCACGAGGTCGGCACCGTGGTGTCGGCCATGCAGGGCCAGGGCTTCGAGGTGCGCGACGTCGAGTCGTTGCGCGAGCACTACGCCCTCACGCTGCGGGCATGGGTGCGAAACCTGGAGGCCAACTGGGACGAGGCCCAGGCCCTCGCGGGGCCGCGCCGGGCGCGCATCTGGCGGCTGTACATGGCCGCCTCGGCCCTCAACTTCGAGGCCGGCCGCACGGCCATCCATCAG
>JAFATL010000117.1 GCA_019243975.1 Actinomycetota bacterium
CTGTCGCCGTCGTTCATCGTCGGCGGCGAGGTCAACGAGATCGGCAGCGGTGCGGTGTGGGGCACCGGCGAGTGGCTCGTCGTGGAAGCCGATGAGAGCGACGGCACGTTCCTCGATCTGCGGGCCGACGTCGGCATCGTCACCAGCGTCGAGCCCGACCACCTCGAGCACTACGGCGGGTGGGAGCCGCTCGTCGACGCGTTCGACCGGTTCATCGCCGGCGCGGGCACGAGCGTGGTGTGCGCCGACGATCCGGTGGCGGCCCGGCTGGGCGCCGCCCATGCCGCGCTCTCCTATGGCGTGAGCGACGGCGCCGACTACCGCATGACCGACGTGCAACGGGGCCGCAGTGGCGTGCAGTTCACCGTGGAGCACGGCGGCGAGGTGCTGGGGGCGATCGACCTGCCGATCCCCGGCCTGCACAACGCCCGCAACGCCTGCGGGGCGCTGGTGGCCGGCATGGCGATGGGCGCGCCCTTCGCGGCCGGCGCCCGGGCGCTGGCCCGGTACGGGGGAGTGGCCCGGCGCTTCCAGTTCCGGGGCGAGCACAACGGCGTGACGTTCGTCGACGAGTACTCGCACCTGCCCACCGAGATCGCGGCGGCGCTGTCGGCGGCGGCCGACGGCGGGTGGAAGCGCATCGTGGCCGTGTTCCAGCCCCACCGGTTCAGCCGCACCGCCACCCTGTGGCGCGACTTCGCCGACGCGTTCGTGGGCGCCGACCTGCTGGTGGTCACCGACGTGTACGCGGCGGGCGAAGCGCCCCGGCCGGGCGTCTCCGGGCATCTGATCGTCAACGCCGTGCTCGACGCGCACCCGATGGCCCGGGTCGTGTACCTGCCCAACCGCACCGAGATCGCGCCCTACCTGCGCACGGCCCTGCGCCCCGGCGACCTGTGCCTCACCCTCGGGGCCGGTGACCTCACGTCGCTGCCCGACGAGCTCGTCGGTCCGCTCGCTTCGTGATGGCCACGACCGACGCGGTGCGGGCGGCGGCCGACCTGCTCGGGAGCCGGGCCAAGCCCGACGCGCCCATCGGCGCCCTCACCACCTACCGGGTGGGCGGGCGGGCGGCCCTGCTCACCACGGCCGAGTCGCACGACGACCTGCGCCTGGTGGCATCGGCCGTGCAGGCCAGCGGGCTCCCCGTGCTGGTGATCGGGCGCGGTTCCAACCTGTTGGTCGCCGACGCCGGGTTCCCGGGCCTGGCCGTGGCCATGGGGGAGGGGCTGGCATCCATCGACGTGCGGGGCACGACGGTGCGGGCCGGCGGGGCCACCAGCCTGCCCGTGTTGGCGCGCCGGACGGCGGCGGCCGGCCTCACCGGGTTGGAGTGGGCCGTGGGTGTGCCCGGCTCGGTGGGTGGCGCGGTCCGCATGAACGCGGGCGGCCACGGCGCCGACACGGCCGCCACTCTCACCCGGTTCTGCTTCGTCGACCTACGCGGCGGCCCCGACGGCGAGTTCGGCGCCGAGCGGCTGGAGTTCGCCTACCGCCACTCGACCGTCGAGCCCCACCACGTCGTCGTGTGGGCCGAGCACGGGCTGCGCCGGGGCGACGTCGAGGAGTCGGAGGCCGAGATCGCCGAGATCGTGCGCTGGCGTCGCCAGAACCAGCCGGGCGGGCAGAACGCGGGGTCAGTGTTCACCAACCCGCCCGGCGACTCGGCCGGCCGCCTCATCGACGAGGCCGGCCTCAAAGGCCTGCGCGTCGGCACCGCCCACGTGTCCGAGAAGCACGCCAATTTCATCCAGGCCGACGACGGCGGCTCGGCCGACGACGTCCGCGCCCTCATGGACGAGGTCGTCCGCCGGGTGGAGGAGCACGCGGGTATCACCCTCCACCCCGAGGTCCGCATGGTGGGATTTAGCGAGTGAATCCCCCTGCCAAGACGCTCGAGCGGCCTCGCGTTGATCCCCGCATGCAACAGCGGATGATCGAGACGCGGCGCACGGAGGGGAAGCGCCGGCTGAAGGTGCTCATTGCCATGGTCACGGTGCTGTGCCTGACCGGGGGAGCGTTCCTGGCCATGCGGTCGCCGTTCCTCGATGTCGACCGCCTGCAGATCGTCTCCGGCCCGCACACCCCTGCGCAGGAGATCACCGCCGCCGCCGGCGTGCCCAAGCACCGCGCCCTCGTCGACGTCGACACGGGTGCCGTGGCCCGGCGCATCCGCACGCTGCCGTGGGTGCGGTCGGTGCGGGTGACCAAGAAGTGGCCGGCGACCGTCCGCATCGAGGTGGTCGAGCGGGTGCCGGCCGCCGCTGTCCCGGCCGCGGCCGGCGGCTGGGCCCTGGTCGACCGCTTCGGGCGGGTGCTGGCCCGGGTGGGCGCCCCGCCGCCCGACGTCCCCCCAGTGGTCGACGTGGCCCCGGTCGGGGCGCCGGGCACGAACGTGTGGGCCTCGGTGCGCCCCAGCCTCGCCGTGGCCGGCGCCCTGCCGCGCGCCCTGGTGCCCCGAGTGGCCGGCGTGGGGCCGGGGGAGGACGGTGAGGTGCAGCTTCACCTC
>JAFATL010000467.1 GCA_019243975.1 Actinomycetota bacterium
CGGGTCGGCGAGCACCTTGTTCGGCGGTCCCGAGGCAATCACCTCGCCCAGGTGCAGGCACACCAGCTCGTCGGCGATCGACGAGATGAGCGGGATGTCGTGCTCGATCACGGCGAGGGTGGCGCCGGTACGCTCCTTCACGTCGAGGAGCACCTTCCCCAGCGCCTCCGTCTCCTTCTGGGCGATGCCCGACGAAGGTTCGTCGAGGAGCAGCACCGATGGCGCGTGCGCCAGCGCGCACGTCAGCTCGACGATGCGCCGGGTGCCCGTCGACAGCTCGGACACGAAGGCGTCGCGGTAGCGGCCGAGGTTCATCAGCTCGAGCAGTTCTTCGACTCGCGCCGCGACATCGCGCTCCGTCTCCACCACCGCGCCGAGGTGCAGCATGCAGGCGAATGGGTCGCGCGCCTCGAGGTGGCGCTCGAGGGCGGTGGCCAGGGTCTCGGCCACCGTCATCGACGGGAACAGGCGGGCGTCCTGGAACGAACGGCCCAAGCCCAACTCGGCGCGGCCCGGCGCGCCCAACTCGGTCACGTCACGTCCGTGCAAGAACAACCGCCCGCTGTCGGGCGGCAGGAACCCCGACGCGATGTCGAACAGCGTGGTCTTGCCCGCGCCGTTGGACCCGATGACGCCGAGGATGTGACCGCTGGGCACGTCGAGCGCCACCTCGTTGACCGCGGTGACACCGCCAAAGCGCTTGCTCACGCCGTCGATGCGCAGGGCCGCCTCGCCGGAACCGTTGCCCGACGCGGCCCGCTTCGCCACCGTGCGCGTGCGCGTGCCGCTGCGCAGGAACACCGACCGCAGCAGGTCGGGCCGCTTCTCCAGCTGCTTGGTCGGGCCGCTGAACCGCACCTGGCCCCGTTCCATGAACACCGCCCGCTCCGCGATCGACGTGGCGACGTTCACCGACTGCTCGACGACGACAACCGTGGTGCCGTCGGCGTTGATGCGCTTGACCACGTCGAGCAGCGTGGCCACCACGATCGGGGCGAGGCCGAGCGACAGCTCGTCGATCATCAGCAGCTTGGGCCGGCACAACAGGGCCTGGGCGATGGTGAGCATCTGCTGCTCACCGCCCGACAGCAGCGACGCTTTCGAGTCGAGCCGCTCCTGGAGCACAGGGAACAACTCGAAGGCGCGTGCCATCGCGCTGTCGAGGAACTCCTTGTCCTTGCGCGCCAGCCACCCGGCGAGGCGCAGGTTCTCAGCAACCGTCAGGGACGGGAACACGCCCCGACCGCCAGGGACCAGCACGACGCCTGCCTTCACGCGGTCGGCGGGGCTCAGCTTCGCGAAGTCGGTGCCGCCCATCGCCAGGCGGCCGGGCGTCGGCCCCATCAGCCCGGCGATCACCTTGAGCACGGTCGACTTGCCCGCGCCGTTGGTGCCCAGCAGGGCGACGATCTCGCCCTCGGCCACGTCGAGGTCGACGCCGAACAGCACCTGGATCTGGCCGTAGCCCGCGTCGATGTCCTCGCAGGTGAGCATGGGCGCGTCGAGAGTGGCGTGCACGGGCGCAGCCCGCTCCTTCGTCTCCTCGGCGTCGGCCGTTTCCTGCAGGCTGGGCACGCTCAGGTCCTTGCGCCGGGCCAGCATGCGCAGGGCGCGGTCGCGCAACCCGTACAGCACCTCGGCCAAGCCACCCGGCACGACCATCAGCAGGAACAGCAGGCCCGCGCCGGTGGCCAGCAACTGTGTCGCTCCGTGCAGGAACGCCTGCGCGCCCTCGTAGTACGCGGCACCCAGCACCGCGCCGCCGATCGAGCCCAGGCCCCCGACCACCACCATGGTGAAGATCTGCAGGCTGATGACCGGGTCGAAGCCGCTGAACGGGATGCCGCGCAGCCCCACCGCGTACAGCCCGCCCGCGACCCCCGCGATGCCACCGGAGATGGCGAAGGCGGCCAGCTTCGACCGCGTCGGGTCGATGGAAAAGCTGGCGGCGCCGCGCTCGTTCTCGCGCACGGCGAGCACGGCCCGGCCGGCCCGGCTGTGGCGCAGGTTGCGCGCCACCAGCAGGGTGACGGCGAGGAACGCCAGGCAGAAGTAGTAGAAGACGCGCAACGAGTCGAGGTCGAAGCGCTTGATGAAGATCGGCCGCACCAGCTGGTGGGGGGCCAGCGTCGGGAAGTACGCCGAGTTGAGCAAGTACGTCGACACCGGCACCGCGAAGGCGAGGGTGGCCACGGCAAGGAACAGCCCGCGGATGCGCACGGCGGGAAAGCCGACGAGCAGAGCGGTGAAGGCGCCGGTCAAGGCTGACGCGATCAGGCACAGGAACAGGTCGGCGTGCGCGTGCACCAGGAGCGACGCGGTGGTCGCTGCGCCGACGCCCGCGAATGCGAACTGGCCCAGGCTGACCTGGCCCGACCACCCGGTGAGTACGACCAGCGAGACGGCCAGCATCCCGTAGATGGCGATGTACGCAACCTCCACCAGTCGTGCGTGCGAGAGGCCGAGCGGCACGACCAACGTGAGCAACGCCAGCGCGACCCACCCGCCCACGCGGGCCCAGCGCACCTCGGGCAGTGACCGCAGCACGGCCGGAATGGGCCGCACCTCGCGCACTGCCACGTAGCCACCGAGCCCGCTGTCATCGGTGCGGCCGACCCGGCGGCGCTGCAGCAGCAGGGCGGCGAGGATCACGACGAACAGGCCGACGTCGACCGTCGACGAGCGCGGGTAGTTCCAGAACACCACCTGCTCGAACACGCCGATGCCCAGGCTCGCCGCGACGGTGACGGGCAAGCTCTCCAGCCGCCCGATGACGGCGGCCGCCAGCGGCGCCAGCAGGGCGGTGGGCCCGGCCAGCACGCCCAGGTGAGGCCCGAGGATGGGCGCCGAGAGCATCGACCCGATGCCCGACAACCCGGCCGCGATCATCCACGTCACCCGCGACAGCCGCCGCACGGGGATGCCGAGCAAGAGGGCCCGCTCGTTGGAGTCGGCGGCGGCCCGCACTGCCGTGCCCGTGTCGCTACGCGTCATGAACCACGCCAGCCCGGCCACCACGAGCGGCACCACGACGATGGCGATGATGTCGTCGCCGTGGAACACGAACGGGTACAGGTTGAACTTCCCGGTGAACGGCGAGTGGAAGAACGTGAGCGGGCGCAGCTTGGCGAACGCCGTCGGCAGCCACAGCTCACCGGCACCGAGGACCTGGGCCAGGCCCACAGTCGCGACGGTGAGGATGAGGCGGGGCGCGGTGAAGAACCGCCGCACGACGACAGCGTCCACCCACGCACCGGTGGCGACGGCGACGAGGAGGCCGCTCGGCAGGGCGATCCAGTACGAGAGATGCCAACCCGTGACCATCACGATCGCGACGGCGGCCGCCAGCGCGCCGATCTCGGCCTGGGCGAAGTTGATGATGCGCGTCGACCGGTAGATCAGCACGAGGCCCATGGCGGTGAGGCCGTTGAGCGAGCCGATCACCAGGCCCTGCACGATCACGCCGGTCGGCATGCCTTCGGGCAGCAGGGCGGCGGCAATCGCCCAGGCGATGAGCACGAGCGCGACGGCACCGCCCACCCGGGCGCGCCGGTCGCGGAGCAGCTCAGTCACTTGCCGAAGCAGTGGAACTGGGTGTGGGCCGGCGCGAACGACGTCGGGTCATTGATGGTGAACCACTTGCCGCCGTCGCAACTGAGCCACCCGCCCTTCTGGCCGTCGAACGTGCTGGTGGCGTTGGGGTCCCAGTAGCCGATCTGCGTCTCGGTGACCGGCGCGTACGCCTCGTTCCCGCCCGACCAGATCCCGACGTCACCGCGCGCCGTGCGCGGCATCGAGAACACACCTTGCTGGAAGGTGAGCGGGTTGAGGTTGGGCCCCGCCCGCTGCAAGGCGCCGAAGATGTAGTTCGCCATGTAGTAGGCGATCGGGTAGTACTGCTCCTGCGGTTCGGCGGTGGCGCCGGCGGCCAGCTTGAAGACTTTGTAGTCCTCCGACTGCTGCTTCACCGGGTACGTACCGCCACCGGTGATGGCGTGGGCCCACTGCTCCTGGTTGTTCTCGCGCCCGATCGGGTCACCGAAGTCGGTGGTGAACCACTCCGGCCCGTAGGACTGGCTCTGGGCGCTGTTCGACAGGAAGATCGTCACGATCGGGTCGCACGCGCACAGCACCGTGGTGACGCCCGACGTCCTCATCTGGGCGATGATGTTCGCGGACTCGTCGGTGAAGCGGCTGATGTTGATGTCGTAGGCAACCTGCTTGGCGATCGGCGCCCCGCATGCCTTCATGCCGTTG
>JAFATL010000518.1 GCA_019243975.1 Actinomycetota bacterium
CGACGACGTCGCCCACGTCGCCGTGCACGACGACGCCGTACACGGGCCCGGCCACCGGGGTGGTGACGTCGGTGTGGTTGAGGGTGGAGGGGATGGTGAGCGCGGCCTGCACGCCAACGGTTCCGACCACCAGGAGGCCGACCGCCAGCAGGGCTGCGTTACGGATTCGTCTCACCGCGTCACCATCACCGCTCCGCCGTCAGCGGAAGCGGTGCTCGCTGATGGTTCCCCGGCACAGATGAATGACCAACCCGCAGTTGGGGCACCCGAGCGTCTTCCACTCGCCGTTCCCCACGGCGAGGTCGAGCGGGATGCGATTCCCGCAATCGGAGCACACCATGGTGGGAGCACTGACGCCGATTTTCTCGGGCGCCTTGTCCGACATGTCGCGATTTCCTCCCCCTGGCCCGCCGTTTCCCGCCCTTCCCGCTGAAGGAAACGGCGCAAGCGCCGGGATCATGCGGAGGAATCTTTCGCACTCCGCCCTCGGTCCTCACTCGCGATAGGTGGCCGGGTGGTCACCTCCGCGCTCCACGGCGAGGTCGTTCACCGCTTGGGCGAGCAGGTTGTAGTCGCGATCCGACGGCGCGCCGTTGCCGGCGAACCATCCGGACACCACGCCCTCCTCGCAGTCGCCGCCCAACGAGAAGTAGGCCACCCAGGTCTCGCGCGGCGACACGCCCATCTGTTTCCGAAGTTCCTCGAGCCGCAGCACGTCCGCCGGCGGCTCTGGCACGGTCACGTATCCGGGGCTTCCGCGATCGGCCTTCGCTCGACGATACGGAGCGCGATCTCGCGCAACTTCACGTTCTCCCGCTGCGACGCGCGCCGCAGGATGGCAAAAGCGGCGTCGGGAGTGAGGTCGGGTGCGTTGGCCATGAGCATGCCCTTTGCCTGCTCGATGACCGCCCTGCTCTTGAGCGCCTCCTGGAGGTGCACCGTCATATCGGTCGCGGCGAGGTACGCAGCGGCGTTGGCCACCACCACGGCGGCGGCGGTGGCGAAGGTTTCCGCTTCGCCTTCGTCGTCGGGCGTGAAGGCGTACGTCTGCGTCGCGTAGAGGTTGAGGGCGCCGACGTCGCTGGCCCTCGAGCGCAGAGGCAGCGAGAGAGAGCTCAGCACCGAATGCGCAAGGGCGGCCTCGCTGAACGCGGGGTACCTATCGCGCGCCTCGGTCATGTCGTCGAGTCGCACCCGGTGACCGAGCCGCCACGCGTCCAGGCACGGCCCCGCCCCGGCGCGGTACTGCGCCTCGTCGATCGACGGCGCTCGCTCGTCGCTGTACATCGCCGTCGTGGGCCTCCCTCGGCTGTCGAGCATGGTGATACCCACGACGTCGACGGGGTCAAGTGCCGCAAGCGCCAAGTGCCCTACCCACTGGAGGGTGTCGCCCAACGGCGCGTCACTGAGGCTGAACGTCGACAGCTCCTCCAGCGCTTCGTTCATGGCGTCCTTTGACATACTCCGATCGCAGTGTGCCCACTCGCCGGCGCGGTCGACCGGGGCATTTCCCGCTCTTGCGCGTAATCGTCGGACGCTCGCAACGCGATGGTCCGACGAGCGCGCTCCTGCACGCACGGAAACCGCCCGACGCGGTGTCGCGTGCGCAGCGCGTCGACAATCGCGGCGAAAAAAAAAACCTGAGCGCGGGTTACGACGCGTTTCGGCAGGAGGCACCACGCGAGGGCACGACGACGCCCCCCTCGTAGGCGGTGGCAACCTGCGCCGCCGCTTCTGCGTGGCAGACGGAAAGGACCACACCCCCAAAGCCGCCGCCCGTCATGCGCGCTCCGAGCACACCGTCGGCCTGGTTGAGCCGCGCCACGAGGTCGTCGACCTCGGGTGTCGACACCTCGAAGTCGTCGCGCAGGCTGGCGTGGCTCTCGACCAAGACATGTCCCGCCTCGTTGTACTCCCGCGACTCGAGGGCGTCGACGAACGCGAGGACCCGGGCGTTCTCGGTGACCACGTGACGGGCGCGCCGCCGCAGCACCGGATCAGCCAGCGCGCTGGCGTCGGCCAGCGTGGCGTCACGCAACGGGCCGATCTCGCCCTCGGCCGCCTCGCACTGGGCACGCCGCTCTGCGTAGGCGGTCGCGGCCAGGGCACGACGCTGACCCGAGTGCACGGCCACCACGGCCAGGTCGGGCGGCATCGGCACCGGTGTCACCGCCAGCGACCGGCAGTCGAGCAGCAGCAGGGCGCCGTCGACGCCCGCGGCCGACGTGAGCTGGTCCATGATCCCGCACGGCACCCCGGATGCGGCGTGCTCGGCCCGCTGGCACAGCTGCGCCAGTTCGAGCGCGTCGCCGTCGAAGCCGAGCGCCAACGCCACCGCCACCTCGAGGGCCGCGCTCGACGACAGCCCGGCGCCCACGGGCAAGGTGGTCGTCACCGTGCCGGTCGCGCCCTGGGCCGGGCGCAGCGCCGCCACCACGCCGGCCACGTACCGCGCCCACGGCGGCGTGACGGCCGCCGGTTCGCTGACGTCGAGGGCCACGATGGCCGGCTCGGTCTCGCAGTCGGAAACCAGGCGCACCACGTCGCCACCAGGCTCGACGGCAACCGTCGTCCCCTCGGCGATCGCCATCGGCAGGGCGAGGCCGCCCGTGTAGTCGGTGTGGTCGCCGATCACGTTCACGCGTCCCGGCGCGAACGCACGCACGGGCGGAGCCGGGCTCACGCCCACAACGATGCCGGGTACTCCCCCTTCTCGACCAACGATGCGATCTCGCCGCGGACGTGGTCGAGGTCTTCGCGGAACGTCACGCCGATGAAGCGCTCGGGCGTGGGCACGACCCGCACGGCCGACTGGCCTGCGTTGACGGCGTCACCGATGAGGAACTCCGCTTTGGCGTCGTCGGCGTGCGCGGCGCGGAAGGCGTCGAACTCGCGGCGCAGGGTGTCGCAGAACGCGGGCCGGAACCCCCACAGGTTGGCGCTCATGAGCTCGTCGCCCGTGAGCGCGACGCCTTCGCGGTTGGTGATCGTGCCGTCGACGTCGGCCACGTCGTGGAGCTCGGTGATCGACCGCAGCATCCCGTCGTCGCCCACGACGCACACGCCGCGGGACACCCCACCGTTGGGAGTGAGCGAGTCGGCCAGCCGGAATCCCATGAGCAGGTGCTCGTCGCCGGCCTCCTGCAGCCGGGCCGCCAGCAGCTCGTAGGACCGGCGGCCGTAGAAGTCGTCGGCGTTGACCACCGCGAACGGCCCGCCCAGCTCGGGGCAAGCCGTCAACACGGCGTGGCCCGTTCCCCACGGC
>JAFATL010000479.1 GCA_019243975.1 Actinomycetota bacterium
TGGCTCGGTGAGAACGGGCCTTTGACGATGCGGCGAATGAAGCGGCGCCGGTTGCCCACGTACTCGACCGCCACCTGGTACGTGAACTGCTGCAGCGGATGCACCTGCGTCTTGCCGATGCGCACCGGCCGCTTCGCCAGGTAGATCGCCGACCACGGGCAATGGTCGAAGTGACCGACGTCATGGGCGATGTCGTCGCGGAACAACGCCCCGTCGATCTCCGCCTTGATGGCGAGCGTACGCACCGGGTCGGGGTCAGCCGCCCACAGGCGCGACAGCAGGTCGCGCGCGGCTTGGATCTTCTTGAGCCGTCCCCGCACGCGCGGGTCGGTGATGCACCACGGGTCGAACCCCTCGTCGCCGGGTGCGGGGAACGGCGTGGGCCGGCCCGGGTGGCGCGTGCGCTGCAGGTGGGGCAGGGGCTGCAGAGCAAGCCGGGGCATGGCCACCAGTTGCCCGACGAGGTAGTAGCGGTCGACGGCGCAGCACACCTGGCCCTCGATCTCGCTCTGCACCCGCTCCAACTCGGTGGGGCCGCCCAGGTGGCCGGCGTAGTCGGCGGCCGCGTCGCCTTCGGCCTTCAGCTGTTCGATGACGTGACGGGCGTGCGCGGCCTCACCGTCGCCCGTCGGCAGCTCGCCCATGAGCGCGTCGGCGCGAGCGCGCAGACGACTCATGCCGGACAACAGGCCGACGAGCTGGTCGTGGCCGCACGGTGTCGACGGTACGAGCGGGACGATCGCCGGCACGGTGACGTCAAGCTCGTAGTCGGGGTTGTGCAGCGCCTGCTGGGCCCGGCTCAGCCAGCCCGCCACCTGGCCGTAGAACGCGAACGTCTGCTCCGCCATCTCGGGCTCGACGAAGCCTGCGCCCAGTCCACCCATGGCCTCGTCCGCTTCGAGCAGTTCGTCGCCGAGCAGCTGCAGCGCCGCCGCGTTCCACCCGCACAACAGTGCAGCCGCGGTCGCCGAAGGCATCGTCCACGCGTCCGATCCGTTGACGATGGCTTCCAGGCGCCGCTGCTCGAGTGCCGTCTGCAGGTCCCACACCGAGGCACCGCCCCGCCGGAACGCCTGCAGGGCGGTGACCGCCACCTCGCCGTGCAGGTGGGCGACGATCCGCGCCAGCAGCCCCGGCTCGTCGGCCATCAGCGTGGCGTTCGGTGGCGCCGGCCGGCCAGCCAGCCGGCCATCTTGGCGAGGTCCATCAGCGCCGTGAGGGCAGGGATGCCGACGACGGCGGTGAGCCGTTCGCTGGCCGTCAGCCGGCGCGCCGCGCGCGCGTACGACGGCCGCAACCACCACAACGCAGCCGCCGCCGGCCCGGCCAACAACCGGGGGCGACGCCGCGCCACCGCCACCGTCACCACGGCGGCGCCGTAGGTACCGAAGCGCAGGGCGTGCCGGCGCGGGTACATGCCCGACGCGCCGTCACCCCACGCGTAGCGGTAGTACTGCTTGACGAACGACCGCAGGTCGGGCCGCAAGCGCCACCGCACGATGGCGTCGGGTACGAAGCGCCGCCGGTACATCGCCTCGACGATGCGGTGGTCGAACCACTGGTCCTCCCCCACCGGCAACCATTCGGGGTACCCGCCCACCTGCTCCCACACGTACCGGCGGAAGGCGATCGAGCGCGACGACGGCATGAACTTGTCGGGGTTGACCTCGTGGGCGTCGGGCAGGTTGAGGCAGTCGACCAGGCGCTCGAACCGCGACCGCGGCGCGGCCCGGTAGAAGCCCATGGCCACTTCCACCGAGGGATCGTCGAGCGCGGCGACCAGGTTGTAGAGCCAGTCGCGGTCGGGGATGCAGCCCGCGTCGGTCACGGCGACGACCGACTCCGCCGTCTTGGAGATGGCGATGTTGCGTCCCGCCGGGATCGATGCGCCGGGCGCCGACACGATGGTGGCCGTCGGGCGCGACCGCGCCCACCGCTCCAACTCCTTGACCGTGCCGTCGGACGAGCCGCCGTCGACGATCACGATCTCGTTGGGGGCCAGGGTCTGCCCGTCGATCGCAGCCAGCAGCTCGAAGATGGAACTGGCTTCGTCGCGGACGGTGACGACGAGCGCTACTCCCATTCGATGGTGCCGGGGGGCTTCGACGTGATGTCGAGCGCGACGCGGTTGACCCCGGGCACCTCGTTGATGATGCGGCTCGAGAGCCGCTCGAGCACGTCGTAGGGAATGCG
>JAFATL010000579.1 GCA_019243975.1 Actinomycetota bacterium
GGAGAGCGTGCGGGCTGAGATCGGCTGCCCGTTCCCGCCGTTCTCCAGCCACGTCGACAGGGACCAGGTGGTGGCGGCCGGCCAGGCGGCGCTGGGTGCGGAGCAGTGGGAGGCATCCCGCCTGCTCGGCCAGACGCTCACGCTCGACGCCGTGCTGGCCGACGCCGAGCGGCCTGCGTCGACGCGCCCGCCCCGGCGGCCCGCGCACATCGGCGACGTCTTCGTCGGTCGCGTCGACGAGCTCGACCTGCTGCGCAACGCGTGGGCCGGTGCCCTGGCCGGCCAGCGCCAGGTGGTGCTGCTGGCAGGCGAGCCCGGCATCGGCAAGACCCGCCTGGCGGCCGAGTTCGCATCCATCGCGGCAGCCGACGGCGCCGTCGTGCTGCAGGGCCGGTGCGAGGAGGAGATGCTCGTCCCGTATCAGCCCTTCGTCGAGGTGCTGCGCGAGTACGTCGTCGACGCGCCCATCGCGCAGCTTCAGACGCACGCCTGGCGCGCCGGGGAGCTGGCGCGCCTCGTGCCCGAGCTTGGGGAGCGGTTGGTCGATCTCCCGCCGCCTCGCCCGGCCGACGCCGAAACCGAGCGGTTCCGGTTGTTCGAAGCGGTGGCCGGTCTGCTCGAGTCGGCGTCGACCTCGGCGCCGCTGCTCGTCGTGCTCGACGACCTGCAGTGGGCCGACCGTTCCGCGCTGCTGCTGCTGAAGTACCTGGCGCGCGGCCGCGGGACCACGCGCATGCTGCTGCTCGGCACCTACCGCGACACGGAGCTCGACCGTCAGCATCCGCTGTGGGAGACGGTCGCCGATCTTCGACGCGAGCCGCACTTCGCCCGCCTCGCCCTGGCCGGACTCGACCGCGACTCGGTGGCGGAGCTGCTGCGCGCCGTCGGGCACGGCGGTGACGAGCGCACCCGTGCGGGCCTGGCCGGCATCCTCCGCCAGGAGACGGCAGGCAACCCCTTCTTCGTGGGCGAGATCGTGCGCCACCTGCTGGAGTCGGGCGCCGACGTCGACGACGCGGGCGTCGCTGTGCCCGAGGGCGTGCGCGACGTCATCGGTCGCCGCCTGTCGCGCCTGTCGCCTGCGGCCGTCTCGGCGTTGACGGTGGCGGCGGTGATCGGCGACTCGTTCGAGGTGCCCGTGCTCGAGCAGGCGTGCGAGCTGAGCGACGACAGTGTGCTGGCCGCGTTGGACGAAGCAGCCGCCGCCCATCTGCTCGAGGAGCAGCCCGACCTCGACACCTACGCGTTCTGCCATTCGCTCGTGCGCAGCGCCATCCTCGAGGAGCTGAGCGCCAGCCGGCGGGCCCGCCTGCACCGGCGCGTCGGTCTCGTGCTCGAGGGCATTTACACCGGTGACGTCGACACCCACCTGTCCAATCTGGCCAGCCGGTTCTCGAAGTCGCCCGTCGCCACCGACTGGCCCAAGGCGCTCGACTACGCCCGCCGCGCCGCCGACCGCGCGTTGGCACAGCTGGCCTACGAGACCGCCGCCGACCAGTACGCCCGCGCCATCGAGTTGCTGGAACGACAAGAGAGCGCCGACGAGCTCCGCATCGAGCTGCTGCTGGCGATGGGCGACGCCCACAACCGAGCCGGCCAGGACGAGGCGGCCAAGCGCACGTTCATGGAGGCGGCCGACCTGGCCCGCTCGACGGGCCGCACCGAGGCGTTGGCCAAAGCTGCCATCGGGTTCTGCGGCCAGCTGCGCATCGGCTTCGATGTCGAAGATCCGCGCGCCGTCGCCCTGCTGGAAGAGGCGCTCACCGCGCTGGGCGACGCCGACAGCGCCGAGCGCGCCATCGCCCTGAGCCGCCTGGCGTTGGCCCGCTACCGATCAGGCGCCCAAGCCGAGCGGCGTTGGCAGGTCGACGAAGCCCTCGAGGTGGCCCGCCGCATGGATCCCGCCACGCTGGCCCAGGTGCTGGTCAGTCGCCACTGGACGCTCTACGGCCCCGACGACCTGGAGGAGCGCGTCGCCACTGCCACCGAGCTGGCCGAGCTGGGCGAGACGTTGCGCGACACCGAGCTGGTGCTGCACGCCCGCCAGGCCCAGGTGCACGACTTCTTCGAGCTCGGCAAAGTCGACGACGTGCGCGCCGCGGTCGCCGAGCGCGACCGGCTGGCCGAGGAGCTGCG
>JAFATL010000616.1 GCA_019243975.1 Actinomycetota bacterium
AGCAGCTCCTCGACTGGCACCCGATCGAGCCTGGCCTCCTCGACGACCTCGAGAAGGGTCACTACTTCAGCTGATCGCTACGTCAACGGCGCGCCGGCTAGTGATGGTCTTCAGAGTGCCCGACGGTCACCGAGACGAAGGCGACGTCGCACGCGCCCTGCGAGTCGCAGAGTCGGTAGTGGAATCCGTACAACCCGGGCGGCGCGGAGTTGGCTCCGACGGTCACGGAATGGCCGTTGGGGTTCACGGCGACCCCGATGCCGCTCGACTTGTCGAGGATCGTGATCGGGAAGGCCAAGTTGCCGTCTGGGTCGCTGTCGTTGGCCGTCACGTCGTAGGACCGGGTTCCTTCGTTATCGGTGGAGAGCGCGTCGTCCCGCGCCGTCGGCGCGCGGTTCGAAGGTGGCGCGGCCGTGGTCGCGGGGGAGCTGGCGACGGTGGCCGGCACTGGGTCCCCGCCGGCGACGAGGTGGGGCGGCGCCGGTTCTGTCGCGTCGGGCGACGCTGGAGCCCTCGGGGTGGGGGCCGGCCTCGTGCTCGAGGCCGCCGGCGGTGACGTTGCCTTGCTCGCCTTGGCCTTCTTGGACGGAGTCCCGGGCACCGTAGCGCCGGGCGACTTCGGGATGGCCACCGAGTAGCCGGCTACCGGCTGCGTCGTCGTGGAGTGAACAGGCCCGGCCGTGCCAGCGACGACGGCGACCCCCGCCAGCACGCGTGCGCCTGTGGCGGCCACCTGCGCAGGCACCCCTGCGGGTATGCCCTGGAGGAACGGCAGCTGCGCCAGCCACGCCAAGGGCCCGGCGGTCCAGCGCAGGCGACCCATCGACATGTTGAGAAATCCGCGGACGACGGCAGGGTCGAAGTGCGTGCCCGAACAACGGATGAGCTCCTCGCGAGCTGCCTTCACGTCGATGGCCATCTTGTACGAGCGCGTCGCGGTCATCACCTCGAACGCGTCGGCGACGGCCACGATGCGGGCGGCCAGCGAAATCTCCTCCCCGGCCAGGCCGAAGGGATAGCCCGAGCCGTCGTACTTCTCGTGGTGCTGCGCGATGGCGTCTGCCCAGGGGCCGAGCCAAGGCCGCAGTGGAGCAGCAAGGCGGTCACCGTCAAGTGGATGCTGGTGAAGCCTCGCCCACTCCTCGGCGTCCGGAGCGCCGGGCTTGTGCAGAATCTCATGGGGAACCATCACCTTGCCGACGTCGTGGAGCAGCGCGGCCCAGTGCAAGCGGTCTCGGTCCTCCTGCGGAAGCTTCAGCTCCTCGGCCAACAACGCGGTGAACGCGCGCACCCGCTCCGAGTGCCCGCGGGTACGCGGGTCGTGCTGGTTGAGCATTCCGACCAACTCGAGAATCTGGCGCGCCGCCCGCGACGGTTCGTCGTCGACTCCGTGCAGCCGCACGTTCTCGATGCGCTGCTCGAGGTTCTTCACGGAGCCGGACCGCAGGGCGACACCGAAGCGCGACGGCGCGCGATCCGGGAAGAGCATCGACACCCGCAGCAAAGTGGCGAGAGGGAGCAGCCGACGGGCCCACTTGTCGACGATCATCATGATCAGCGTGGAGGCAGCGAACACGCCGACCCACCACAGCACGATTACCGATGGCCGGCTCGGGTACGGGAGAACGCGGCTGAGAACAATGGAGGCCAGCACCGCCGCCACCACCGGGACGGCGATCACGAACACCCTCAGCACGAAGGCCTGCACGGGGTGGCCACCCCAGCGCCCACCCTTGCCGGGCAAGGCCTTGGCCTCCTCCGGCTGGGTGGTCACGACAGCGGGACTGAGCGTCGGCAACCGCGAAGGCTCCCGACCGGGCTGGTGGGCGGTCAGGACGGCATGACGGTCAAACGCTTCCTGGCTGGCGCCGGACTCCGCCACGTGCGACGCAAGGTGGATGGTGTAACCGCCCTCGGTCGCCAGCGTCTTACCGCACCGGTCGCAACAGAAGGGCACGATTACCTATCGGCGGCTGGGGCGAGCAGATGAGCGCACCGCGTGTTGCGGCGTGGGCCCTGCAATGACGACGGCCGCTATGACCGGTTCGTTCCAGCCGCTAGGTGAGCTGCGTGCCGTTGCGGACGAGCACGGTCCAGCCGTTCTTGGTGAACACTGAATGCCACTGACCCGACGCCTTGGCGATGGTCACCAGGGTGAGGTTGCGGTCCCACAGGATGACGTCGACCTTGTTGCGGTCGAGGACCTGGAGGACGTTGCCGTGGCCTTGCAGCAGGTCTTCGTACTGCTTGGAGACCCGCAGCGGGTACATGTCGACGCGGTCGTCGATGAAGACGCGCGCGTTCTCGCCGTACCGGAATATGAGGTAGCAGCCGACGATGTCCTGCTGCACCGATCGGTGGTCGGCCGACGTCAGGCCGTGCCGCTCCATGAAGTTGATCGCCGCAATGGGATAGGCGTGGGCGTCGACGCCGCCGTTGAGCGCCTTGGCCGTGAACAACAGGTACATCAGCACGAGGAGCACGGCCACCGCCGTGTGCATCAGGCCCCGAGGTTCTGGCTCGGCAGGCTGTGCGCTCCCGCTCCCCGCACCGCCTGCTGAAGGCGCGGCCATCATGACTCGACCGAGAATCGGCGCCAGCGCCACGCCGAGCATGGGCAGGTTGCGCAGGGCCAGCAGTGACAGGGTCACGAAGCCGATCGCAGGCAGGACGTCGCGCCACGCCAAGGAACGGCGGCCCCGCAGGAGCAGCACCAGCGCCAGCACGAGGAAGATCAGCGTGAACAGGCCCTCGGAGCTCTGGAAGTCGGGCGAGTGCCACTCCCGCACAGTTCTGAAAACGGAACGCTTCTCCCCCACCGTCACCGCGAACGTGAGCAGCTTCGGTCCGAGCGGGTTGATGGCACTCACGACCAACCCGACGGCGAAGGCACCCGCGTAACGCAGCTCGTCGCGCGGCAGGCGCCACGTGCCGCCGTCGGCGCGCCCGTCGAACATGGCCCCGACGACGATGGCGCCGAACCACAGCACGCCGAGCGGGAACGAGCCGTGCGAGTTCACCCACATCCACGTAATGGGCACCAACCACCAGGGGTTCGCCCGCCGTTCGACGACGAGGATGGTCAGTACGAACCCGAGCACGCCGAACATGAACGGCCGGGCCGTCCAGTACGCGGTGCCGAGGCCGAGGGCGGCTGCCCCCGCCACCATCGTGCGCACCGCATTGCCCGTCCTGGCCAGCCGCACGATCAACCAGGCGCACACGCCCATGAGCACGGCCTGCTCCAGCTCGACCATGCGAAAGCCGTGCAGCTTGTGCAGCACGCCGTAGGTCCACTCGGGCAACCAGCTCTGCACCACCCACTTGGCACCATGGGCGGTGTAGCTGTACGGATCGGCCCGGGGAATGCCGTGACCGGCGGCGATGCGGATGCCCGTGCGCAGATGGAGCAGCTCGGAGTTGTCCGAGATCGGTCGGGCGCCCAGGCCGAAGCCGAACAACGCCAACGCAGCGACGAACAACGACTCGAGCGACGGGCGAACGCTGCGTCGCGGTGCGGTGTGAGCCTCCGTCACGGCCTGGAGGCTACGCCCGCCGCCCGGCTCTGCCGGGGACAGTTGCTACACGGGATCCGGTCGCTGCCGCGGACCGG
>JAFATL010000628.1 GCA_019243975.1 Actinomycetota bacterium
GTAGCGGACGTTGGCCGCCTTCCCCACCGACACGTCGACCATCGGCACGACGAAGCCGTCGATGTCCGGCGATGCCAGGCACTCCACGACCGTCACCTCGGACGCGTCGCCGGCACGCACGATCGTGCGGGGGAAGGCGGAGCCGCCGTCGGCTCCGAACCAGTGGGCGATCACGATCGGCCGCTCGACCGCCACACCCTTCGGCACCTGCACAACCACCGTGTCGCCTGCGAAGGCGTCGTTGAGCTCGCCGAACCCGTCGACCTCCCCGTGGTGCGCCAGCACGTCGTCGGGGTCGTCGAAAGCGGCCAGCTCGCCCACCGCGACGCCTTTGACCTGCAGCGCGTCGTCGAGGGTGGAGCAGACGATGCGACCGTCACGCACGACCACCAATGCCGCGTGCTCGCCGATGGCCGCGCACACGGGCTCGACTTCGGGGGGCAGCGCGGAGTCGCCGGCCGGAGCGGTCGCCGTCGCGGTCGGCGGCGCGTACCGGTCGAGGTCGAGCTCGGCGATGCGGCTGAAACGCCACACCTCCTCCGAGCCCGTCGGAAGCGGGGTGGACGTGAAGCGTTCGAAGGCGGCCGCCCGCCGGTCGCGCAGCCAGTCCGGCCCGGCAAGGGCAGCGGATGCGTCGGCAGTGAAGCGGCTCAGGTCAGGCTCATTTCGCGAACGGGGGGCCGGTCAACGGCCCCTCCGGCACCGATCCTACTGTCGGCCCTCTGCTACCAGGAAAAGCGACCTTCGGCGCAGGCGGCCACCTTGCCGCCCACCCGAATGGCACCTTCCTCGGCGTGTACCTCGATCACGCACGGGCGGCCCATCTCGATGCCCTGGTGGATCGTGACGTCGGCGTCGGTGCCCCACTGCCGGCGGGCGAGCAGACCGATCGCGCCGGCCGCACCACCGGTGCCGGGGTCCTCGGCGATGCCGGCGCCCGGGACGAACACCCGCGCGTGCAAGGAGCGGTCGTCGCGGCGACGCACGACGCCCACCATGCCGGCGCCCGCCGACAGCAAGGCGGGAAGGTCGGGCTGCAGCCCGTCGATGGCTGCATCGGTGAGGGCGAACACGAACGTGTTGCCGCCCACCGCCGCGCTGACAACGGCGTCGGCCCCGGGCAGCCCGAGCGCGTCGATGACGGCCGCCCCGTCGTCGAGGTCCTTGAATTCGGGATCGGGCTGCGTCATCACCGCACCCGACGCGTCGGCGGTGATGGAGACGGTGGCGCCCGGGCTGCGCTGCGTCCACTCGTTCGGGCCCAGCACCCAGGCCGTCCCCAAGCTGGGGTGGCCGGCGAAGGGCAGCTCCTCGCTGGGCGTGAAGATGCGCACGTCGTACGCGTCGTCGGCCGTCACCACCGGATACGTCGTCTCGCTCAGGTTGACCTCGCGCGCCAGCGCCTGCATGACGTCTGCCGGGGCGGGGTCGAGCACGACACACAAGGCGTTGCCCGCCAGCGGGCGGTCGGAGAAGACGTCGACGATCCGGTAGCGCAGGTCGATGAGCACCATGCGAGCCTACGATCGGCCACATGACGTCTTCTGAGGTTTTCTCCGTCGAGCAGGACGGCCACGTGGCCACGCTGTGGCTCGACAGTCCCGAGCGGCGCAACGCCATGGGGCCCGACTTCTGGAACGACCTGCCCGTCATCGTCGACGAGCTGTCGGAGGACGACGAGGTGCGCGCCATCGTCCTCGCCGCCAAAGGGCCCCACTTCACGGTCGGGCTCGACCTCAAGACGATGGGCGGTGCGGCCACGGGAGGCGGCGGCTCCCGGTCGCAGGCATCGCGCGGCATGCGTTTCGTCAAGGAAGTCAGCCGGCTGCAGCGTTCGATCACGGCGGTGGCCGACTGCCCGAAGCCGGTGGTTGCGGCCATCCACGGCTACTGCATCGGCGGTGGCGTCGACCTGATCAGCGCGTGCGACGTGCGGCTGGCCTCGGCCGACGCCAAGTTCTCCATCCGGGAGACGAAGATCGCCATCGTCGCCGACGTGGGCACGCTGCAGCGTCTGCCGTCGATCATCGGCAAGGGCCACGTCGCCGAGCTGGCGTACACGGGCAAGGACATCGACGCCGAGCGAGCGCGCCAGATCGGCCTGGTCAACGACGTGTTCCCCGACGCGGACGGCGTGCTCAAGGGCGCCCGGGAGATGGCAGCCGAGATCGCGGCCAACTCGCCGATCGCGGTGCAGGGCACCAAGCACGTGCTCAAGGCGTGCGAGAACCGTTCGGTGGAGGAAGGGCTCGACTACGTCGGCGTGTGGAACGCCGGGATGATGCAGTCGAACGATCTCATCGAAGCCATGACCGCCTTCATGGAGAAGCGGCCGCCCGTGTTCAAGGGCGAGTAGGGGCCGGCGCGAGGGTGGGAGCGCTCGACGGCATCAAGGTGTTGGAGGCGGGCTTGCTGGTGCAGGGCCCGCAGGCGTCGGCCACGTTGTGCGAGTGGGGCGCCGAGGTCATCAAGGTGGAGCTGCCGGGTTGGGGTGACCAGGCCCGGTGGCTGCCGATCTCGGCCGAGGATCCGCGCAGCGGGTTCTACATCGGGTGCAACCGGGGCAAGCGCAGCGTCACCGCCGACCTACGCACGTCCGACGGCGCCGAGGTGTTCCTGCGCCTGGCCGAGTGGGCCGACGTGGTGATCACCAACTTCGCCGACGGCACGATGGACGGCTGGGGCCTCGGTTACGACGCGGTGAAGGCGCGCAACCCGCGCATCATCTACGCCGCGGGCACGACGTTCGGATTCGACGGGCCCGAGGCGGCCCGCGAAGGCGCCGACCTGAGCGCGCAGTCGGCCGGTGGGCTCATCAGCACGACCGGTCGTGACGGCGGCGAGCCCACGACCATCGGCGTCGCCATCGCCGACCACATCGCGTCGCAGAACCTGGTGAGCGGGATCCTCGCCGCCCTGATCGCGCGCGACCGTTCGGGCGCAGGGCAGAAGGTGACGACGTCGTTGGTCGGGAGCCAGGTGTGGGCCCAGGCCAGCGAGTACACCGTGCAGCTGCTGCGCGGCAGCCCGGCCGGGCGCGCCAACCGCAGCCACCCGCTCATCCCGGGTATCTACGGCATCTTCCCCACCAGCGACGGGTGGATCGCAGTGGTGGGCATCGTGGCGTCGCTGCGCCCGAAGTTCTACGAGGTGATCGGGCGGCCCGACCTCAACGAGAAGTTCCCCGAGATCTTCTACTGGGAGCACGACAAGGCCGCGCTGTTCCCCGAGCTCGACGCCGCCTTCGCCACCGCCACCACGGCCGAGTGGTGCGAGCGGCTGGCGGCGGCGGGGCTGCGCCACGCCGCGGTGCGCAACCACGCCGAGGTGGTCGGCGACCCCAACGCGTGGGAGCAAGGCTTCTTCGCCAAGGTCGACGGCCCCGACGGTCCCGTCGACGTCGTGTGCGCGCCGGTGCGCTTCAGTGAGACACCCGCGGCATCGCCCGCCTTCGCCCCCGAGCTGGGCCAGCACACCGAAGAGGTGCTGCTCGAACTCGGCTACGAGTGGGAGGACATCGCCCGCCTCCAGGAGTCAGGCGCGATCTGACCAACCGGTGGACAGGGGTGGGATGATGACGCCCATGAGGCGGATGGGGTGCGTGGTGATCGCGGTGCTCACCCTGCTCTCGGGGTGTTCGTCGTCGTCGAAGAAGGTCACGGCTGCGAACGGGACCTCGTCGACGGCAACCCAGCACACCCTGTCGACGGCGGGCGGCACCAGCGGTGCCTGCGGGGGCCTCGGCGCCGCGGACCCAGCCGGGTCGGTGACCTACGTCGAGAACAACAAGCTGTACGCAGTGTCCACCTCGGGCGGTACGCCCACGTGCCTCGACGCCGACGTGGGGTCGGGTGCGCCCCGGTGGAACGGCGACGGCGACAAGGTGATCCTCCCGGACGGACGCGTCGACAAGGGGCAGGGCCCGCAGGCCGTCACCACCGGCAACCCGCTGACGTTGAGCTGGTCGTACCCGCACGGCACGGCTGTCCTCCAGGTCGATCAATCGGGCAAGTTGTCCTGGGTGCCGTCCGGCGGCGGTGCGCCGCTCGACATCACGTTCCTGGCCCGCCACGACGCCGCCATCTACCACCCGGCCGGCACCCACATCGTGTCGTCGGGGCTGTCGAAGGACGGCACCTACGGCCTGTTCGTGGCGACCAACCGCGGTCAGGACGTCCGCATGATCGTGCGCAGCGAGACCGCCAACTCCATCGGCCAGCTGGCGTGGACGACCAACCACCAGCTGTTGTTCGTCGCCGACCACGGCGACCACAAGGACCTGCACCAGTTCAATCTGGCCACCGAGAAGCTGGTGACGATCACCCAGATCCCGGCGTCGCAGTGCTTCCGATCGGTTGTCGCGTCACGGTCCCCCGGTGGTGGGGTGGCGTGGTCCACCGGCGCGTGCGACGGCTCCGGTCCGGCCGCCACGACGGCGGTGCGCAGCGGTGCGTTCCTGCCGCTGGCCGGCACACCGCTGGCGTCGGCCCAGCCCATCGGCTTCCTGCCCGACGGGACGTTGATCGGCCGCGGCAGCGACGGCGTGGTGGCGTTCAAGGCCGGCACCGTCAGCGTGCTGCACTCGGCCAACGCGCCGACCGCGCTGCGCGTACCCGAACCCGCATCCCCACCGATCGAGCTGGCCGGCATCCCAGCGGTCGAGGCGCGAGCTCCCGCCTGATAAGCCGCCCGCTGCCAACCGGTCGGTTGGCTACGCCGGACCAGTGTCGACGATCGACGTCACGCGGCGGCCCCAACCTCCGGCGGTCCGAACTGTTTTGGCCGCCGGTCGGCCGTCGCGACGCCAGGAGCAGGCCGACAGTGAGCGACCGTCAGGGAGCGAACCATGTCATTTGCGGCGGCGGAAGCGCTGCCACCAGCGCGGGTTGTCTTCGCGGTCGCGCTGATCCTGGATCTCGTCGACGATGCCGGCGCCCACCTCGTTGATGACGTCCTCGGCCGCGTCGAGCAAGGCGGCCGCGTCGGCGGGTAGGTCGTTGTCGGGCTCGGCCACCGCCTCGT
>JAFATL010000640.1 GCA_019243975.1 Actinomycetota bacterium
GCGAGGAGCGAGGCGACCAACGCGCGCACCTCGGCGTCGTCCGGCCAGTCGGTGCAGTGCACGCGGAACTGCGCGACAAGGCGCGCCTGTTCCTCGGCGTGGTCGACCATGAGGCGGACCAGGTCGTCGTCGCCGAAGATCAGCTCGAGCAGGTTGGGCACCGCGTCGCCGTTCTCGTACGCAGCGAGGCCTGCGAACAGCGCCGCCTCGGCCGCGTTCCACGCCACGATGTTCCACGCCCGGTCGAGCAGGTAGGCGGGGTTGGGGTCGAGGGCGTCGAGCAAGGTGCGCAGGGCGGGCGTGACCGACGACGGCGCCGGCTGGCTCGACGACGCGCCGACGCGAAAGCCGGCCAGCGCGAACAGGTGGGCTCGCTCGACGTCGTCCAACCGCAACGCCGACGCCAGCGCGGCCAGCACCTCGGGCGACACCGAACGTGCCCGCCCCTGCTCGAGACGGGCCAGCCACGACACCGCCACCCCCGCCATCGTGGCCACCTCTTCCCGTCGCAGCCCGGGCGCCCGGCGCCGGTCGGCGGGTCCCGCCACGAGACCCACGTCGGCGGGCGACAACCGGCCGCGCCGCGACCGAAGAAAGGCGCCGAGCTCAGCCGCTCGCATGGACGGCGACGGTACCAACGCCCGGCCCAAACCTCTCCAAGATTGTCCGCAGGCGTAGTTCGCGGCTTTCGCCCACCCGGTCCGCGAGTCTTGGAGAGGTTTTGGGCGTCACCAGAGCGTGGATGCGTCGGCGTAGGCGACCGCGCACGCCGGGCCGTCGGCATAGCGAACCGTCGGCGCCTCGCCCGAGCCACGTGGCACCGTCACGATGCCCGACCAGCGGGTGCCGAACTTCTCGGTGTGCACGCACGGCGCCCCCACCTCGGGCGGCACCTCCCGTCCCTTGTCGTCGGTGCCGACCGCCTCCAGCCAGCCCTCGGGCACCTGGTGGTCGCTCATCACGGCGCGGAGCCGGTCCACCAACGCGCCGCCGGGAACCGACGCGATGTCGTCGAGCAGGCGCCGCACGTGGGCCGTCTTCGGCGTGGGCGCCGTGATGGAGCGGTTCTCGAGGATGTGCACGCCCGGCGGCAGCTCGGTGATCAGCGGCGCGCCCGCGCCCGTCATGTCCACCGCGAACAAGTCAGTGCGGTCACCGACCAGCAGCCAGCACGGGTTGTAGTCCGACGGCACCAGCGTGTCGCGCGCACCCGTACCGGCGGCCGCCGCCGAGGTGTGCTCGGCGAGGAACAACGGCAGGTCCCCGCGCGAGCGCTTCGTCGTGTCGCGGCCCTCGGGCATGGGCCGGTTGGTGAGCCCCGCCACCACACCATGCTCGTTCACCGCCAGCCACGTGCCGCCCGCCAGTTCGTCTTTGCCGCCGAGGATGCGCGGGTCGCGCTCGCGCAGCACCGTCATCGGCACGGCGGGGCGCTCCAGCAGCTCGTCACGATTGGCGGCCACGACGAGCGGGAAGTCGGCATGGACTCGTGACAGCACGACCAGCAGACACACCGCTCTTCGTCCTCCTCCGTCCGGTGCATTGGGGCTGCCGGCGGCACGCCGAGGCTACCCCGGCTACGGCGTCGCAATCGGAGGCGGCGGAGAGGTGGACGTCGTCGTTGGAGGCTCGGACGTCGACGTCGTCGTGGTGTCGAGGGGCAGCACGCGCCGGCAGATGGGCGGGACGTCGGGCGGCGCGAACGGCTTGATCGGACCGCCGTCCGGGCCGTCCTCGGGCGGACGGGCCACTTGTTCCTTCGCCACCGCCGCGCACTTCATCTCGAGAGCGGCGGCGGGCACCGGCCGCACGACGATGCTCCGTCCGCTGTCCGCCCCGCCCACGAGGGCGAACCCGACGGCGAGCGCCGCCACGACACCGACGGCGGACAGTGCGAGGTTCCACCGGCCGCCGTTCACGCCTTGCCGCCTCGACCACGACACGGCCGAAGCAGCCACGACCGCCCCCAGAGCCAGCAGCAGGAGGCGCGTGAGGCTGTCCTCCCGGTGGCGGGCAGCCAGCAACACGATGGTGCCGGCGATGACGAAGGGGCGGAGCATCCACCACGCCGGCGCGAGGTCGCTCCACCACCGCCGCACGGCCGCGGCTTCAGTTTGCGGCGGCAAGGGCGTGGCCACGTCGCCCCGGCTCACCACGCCAAGCGACTCCACGAACTCGGCCGCGAAGGCCGACGGCGTGCCAAGACGCTGCTCCAACGCGATGTCGGGTTCGGCTGCCTCCTCGTTGAGCTGACTGGTGAGGTCCTCGAGGATCTCCTCGCGCTCGGCCGT
>JAFATL010000688.1 GCA_019243975.1 Actinomycetota bacterium
TGCGGATCGTGTTGAGCGTGCCGTCGAGGCTGCCGGCGTTGATCTTCGAGCCGAAGCCGCCGGACAACGACGGCCACAGGAAGGCGATCATCGAACCGCCGAAGCCGGCCAGGCCGAGGCCCATCATCGTGACGATGCCCCGGTTGAAGAACTGGCGGCGGGTGACGCCGATGGCTTCGGGGTCGAGGGGCTCGCGCAGTGCGGGCGGGGCCGGCGTCGGCGCCACCACCACGGCGGTGCCGCCACCGCGCCACTCGCGCTCGGCCGCCCGCTCCACCTCCCGACCGGTGGGCCCGGTTGCGCCCTGCTCGGCCTCGAGCTCCTCGATGACGGCGCTGCCCCGGTCGCGACTGCGCGTCTCGCGGGAGAGCATCCCGGTGGCCGAGCGGCGGTCGCGCCGCGCCGACGTGGTCAGGAGGAAGACCGCGCCGAGGATGCCGACGACGATGATGACGATGACGATGGCGGCTGTGTTCATTTAGAGGTCGAAGATGTCGTGGACGCCCTGGTGCCAGGGGAGGATGAAGTTGAAGCCCTCGCCGCGGAAGAAGGACCCGACGATGACGAGGACGGCCCAGAACATGAGGAACAGCGTCATCATGCCGATGGCGAACTTGCGGTCCTCGGGCTTGTTGCTGGGGTTCTTGTCGATGTAGCCCGCCATGGCGAGGCCGGCCAGGCCGACGCCGGGGATCATCACGCCCGCCACCATCGGGTGGAACATGGTGAGCAGTTCCTGGAGGCCGAGGAAGTACCAGGGCGCCTTCGACGGGTTGGGCGTGCGGTTGAAGTTGGCCATGGCCAGCAGCGGTGCGTTGACGAACGTCGAGAACACCAGCAGGAACGCCGTCATCGCCAACGACGCCGCGAACTCGACGGCCAGCAGGTGCGGCCAGACGTGCACCTTGTCGGTGGGGACGGCCTTGACGTCCTGGATCGACCCCGCCTTGACGACGGTCAGCAGGCGCTGGGTGTGCCCGGCCGGGCCGGTGAGCCCGGCGGCGGCCGCCGTGGCCGCGGCGGCCGGGGCCGGCGCGGTGGCAGTCGCAGTGCCACCGCCGGCGCCGCCGAGCAGGCGGGCGGGAATCTTGTCGGGGTCTTCGGGCTCCGACGCGCCCGCGGCACCACCACCGTCACCGGGCGGCTGCTCGCCGCCGCCACCGCTACCCGCGAGGGCAGCGCGACGTTCGGCGGCTCGCTTCAGTAGGTGTTCGGGAATGTCTGTCATGCCTTCACCTCCCGCCTACAGCGGTCCACTGATGCCGCCGTCCTTACGGACGCGCCAGAAGTGGATGGCCATGAATATGACGATCACGAAGGGGAACATCAGCACGTGCAGCACGTACCAACGCAACAGGGTCGGTGCGCCGATCTCGACACCGCCGAGCAGCACGAACCGCACCTGCGAACCGATCACCGGCGAGTAGCCGATCATGTTGGTACCCACCGTCACGGCCCACAGCGAGAGCTGGTCCCACGGCAGCAGGTAGCCGGTGAACGAGAGCAGCAGGGTGAGGAGCAGCAGGATGACGCCGATCACCCAGTTGAACTCGCGGGGCGGCTTGTAGGCCCCGTGGTAGAAGACGCGCGACATGTGCAGGAACACCGAGATCACCATCAGGTGAGCGGCCCAGCGGTGCATGTTGCGCACGAGCAGACCGAACGTCACTGACGTGTGCAGGGCCTGGATGTCGTTCCACGCGTTCACGCCGGTTGGTCGGTAGAAGAACATCAAGAAGATGCCGGTGACCGTCAGCATGATGAACAGGAAGAACGACAGGCCGCCGAGGCACAGCGTGTAGCTGACCTTCACCGCGTGGCGCTTCACCTTCACCGGGTGAAGGTGGTACAGCACGCTGTTCATGATCACGTAGGAACGGTTACGGGGGCTGTCGGTGTAGCCCTTGCGGAAGATCGAGCCGGGCCGGAAGATCGACGAGAACACGGGCGAGCCGTGCAGCGACGCCCAGCGCTCACTCATGCGCTGGCGCATCGGGACCCGTTCCTTGGCTCCGTTGCTCCGATCGAATGTCCTCGCCACAGGTCCTCCGCCTCTCGCCCTAGAACCGCATTCCGTAGGCGTAGCCGTGCTTGGTGTCGCGCTGGTGGGCGTCGCCATCGCGGGGCGCAACGCCCGCCTTGCCCATGATGATCACGCCCGTCGGGCAGCGGTCGACGCACAGGCCGCACCGCGTGCAGACGTCTTCGTCGACCACGAACACGACGTGGTCGTCGGGGTCGACGCCGGGCTGGTCGGTGTTGACCGCCTCTGCCACCGACTCCGGCGACAGCATGTGGATGCACTTCCACGGGCAGATGTCGACGCAGCCCTCGCACATGATGCATTCGGACTGGTCGATGTGCAGGAACTGCTTGGGCTTGACCGACTTCGTCAGGTCGTCGGGGCCGACCTCCTGCAGGACGTACTCACCGGGGAACGCCGGCAGCGGCGGGTTGGCGTCGGTGCGGGCCACCGGTCAGACCTTCCTCAGCAGCGGGCGGCCGTACGCAGAGGTCTCGAGCTCGGGCACGTCCTTCTTCTTCCCGCGGTTCTGCCACCACAGCCAACCAATGACTTGGCCGACGATGGCCACGCCGTAGATCAGGGTGGCGATGATGTCGCGCACGGCCTGCAGCGACAGCATGATCCGGCCCCGTCCGAAGAACGTGATGCCATGGGCCCACAGGCGACCCTTGGTGCCGAGGTGCAGCGGGCCGGTGGGGATGCCGTACGCGTCGGACCGCCACTTGAGCTCGCTGTCGGCCCAGCGCAGCCAGCGGTCGGGGACGATGCCGTAGACCATCAGCAGCAGGGCGAAGATGAAGGTGGCGGCGACGAACGCCTCTCCCCACGTCAAGGGAGTCCCGGGCGGGCGGCGCCGAGCGACGAGGATCGCGATACCCACCATCACCGCTGTGATGACCAGGGATGCTGCGAAACTGAACACGTCCTGGTGTTCTCTCCGTCTTGACCTTGCTCGAGGGGCCTTGTGAAAACGCTCACATTCTACCAGGGGCGACGAGCGCATCCCCGGTCGAATGAGCGTGGTTCTAGCACGGGCCCCGAAGCGGGAGCACATCGGTGGAGCGGCGCCCGGCGAGGCGCTCCAGGAACGGCTTGCTTGGTGGAGAACCGCCCGCGCCGCATAGTGTCCCGGGCGTGACGGAGATCCCCGAACACCTACTGCAACGGTCACGCGAGCGGCGGGCCGCGCTCGGCCTGGGTGGAGGGGAAGGTGGCCCTCCCGCCACCCCGCCGTCCGGGGGCGAAAGCGCCCCGGCGCCGGCCGCCGCCGACGCCACCCCGGCCGTCGCCGCCGCCGCTGCGGTCGCCGTTCCCGAGGTGCCGGTCGGCCCCGATCCGCGGGTCGAGCAGGTGCGGGCCGAGCGCAAGGCCGCCGTCCCCCTCTGGGTCATGCCTGTGTTGATCGCCCTCCCCTTCTGGGGCTTCCTCTACGTCGGGGCCTTCGGCAACCGCCACAAGACCGAGGTCGTCGACCCCCTGGTCCTGGGCGCCCAGGTGTACCGGAGCGCCGGCTGCTCGGGCTGCCACGGCGCCAACGGCGAGGGCGTGTCCGCCCCCGCCCTGCAGAACGGCGACGCCAAGATCACCTTCCCCAACGTGGCCGACCAGATCGACTGGGTGAAGACGGGGTCGCTGTCCAAGCCCAAGGGCACCCCCTACGGCGACCCCAACCGCCAGGGCGGCCAGCGCCACGTGCAGGTCGGGGCCATGCCCGCCTTCGCCAGCATCCTGTCCGAGGCCCAGATCGAGGCCGTCGTCCAGTACGAACGAGAGAAGCTCTGATGGCCGCGCACGACGTCCTGGTCGTCGGCGGCGGGCCGGCGGGGGCGGCGTGCGCCTATTGGCTGGCCGAGGCCGGCCACGACGTTCTCCTGCTCGAGAAGAAGCACTACCCGCGGGAGAAGACCTGCGGCGACGGGCTCACGCCCCGGTCGGTGCGCCAGCTGCACGACATCGGGCTGGCCGAGCAGCTCACCGAGTTCCACCGCTTCGACGGCCTGCGGTCGCTGGCGTTCGGCCGGTCGCTGGAGATGAAGTGGCCCGTCCACCCCGACTACCCGAGCTTCGGCTACGTCATCACCCGCAAAGACCTCGACCACCTGGTGGCCGAGCGGGCCGTGAAGGCGGGCGCCCAGCTGTGGCAGGAGGCCGAGGCGATCAGCCCGGTGCTCGAGGGCGGCCTGCTGCGGGGAGCAGTGGTGAAGCGCAAGGACACCGGCACCACCGAGGAAGTGCGGGCCCGCTACGTGGTGGTGGCCGACGGCGGCAACTCGCGCTTCGGCCGGGCGCTGGGCACGAGCCGGGAGCGTGCCTACCCGCTGGGCATGGCGATCCGCGGCTACTTCGAGTCGCCCCGCCACGACGAGCCCTGGATCGAGAGCCACCTCGACATCCGCGACAAGGCCGGCAACGTGCTGCCCGGGTACGGATGGATCTTCCCGGTTGGCGACGGCCGGGTGAACGTCGGCATCGGCCTGCTGTCGACGTTCCACCAGTGGAAGGCAGTCAACACGTCGCAGTTGATGGACTCGTTCGTCGACTACGCGCCGAAGTCGTGGGGCATCTCGCCGGAGACCTCGTGCGGCGCCCCGACCGGCGGCAAGCTCCCGATGGCCCTGTCGGTCACCCCGCACGCGGGCCCGACGTACCTCGTCGTCGGTGACGCGGGCGGGTCGATCAACCCGTTCAACGGTGAGGGTATCGCCTACGCCTACGAGACCGGTCGCATGGCGGCCGAGACGCTCGACGTGGCCCTGCGCACCGGCGACGGCCACGCCCTGCAGGACTACGACCGCCGGATCCACGACGAGTACGCCCTCTACTTCAAAGTGGCGCGCGCCTTCGTCAAGATCATCGGCCGGCCCGAGCTCATGCGGGTGCTCGTCTCCACCGGCATGCGCAGCCAGACGCTCATGGAGTGGGTGCTCCGCATCATGTCCAACATGCTCCGCCCCGACGAGCTCGGCCCCGCCGAGGCCATCTACAAGTCAGTCGCCGCCCTCGCCCGCGTGGCGTAGGTCGCAGCACTCGCTCGAGTGGCGTACGTCGCACCGGCGGGAGGGGGCCCCTCAGGGGAGGGCACCCGCCGGAGTGAGCGCAGGGCGAAGCCCGGAGCGAACCAACGTGGCAGCGCTTACTCCGAGAGGCAGGACTGGGTGCTGACGGGGCCGCCCCGAGGTACGGCCAGCACAGCCCTGATCTCGGCGCTGGTGAGGGCGTAGGCGGTGCCGGCCCGGTCGGGGGCGATGGCAAACGCCACGCCGATCACGTTGCCGTTGGCGTCGGCCAGCGCACCCCCGGAGTCGCCAGGGTGCAGGTCGGACGCCAGGATGAACACGTCTCGCTTCGTCGTGTGCTGGTCGTACAGGTCACGGCCGAGCGCCCTGACCTGCTCCTCGATACGGGCCGGGGCGATGCGCAGCTGATCGATGCCGCCGGGGTGCCCG
>JAFATL010000715.1 GCA_019243975.1 Actinomycetota bacterium
CTTCAGCACCTCATCGGGACTTCTCCGAGCGCAGCCGGTGTGAGGATCTCGAGCCTCGACCTTCACCAGCACCGGTCTGAGACTCCAGTCGCCTGAGGTGTCCTCCCCCGGCCCGGCGACGTGGCCTGGGGAGTAAGCCCTGCTAGATGGCGTCTGCTACCGGTCCGCAGGGCTGGGACCGGACAGACGTCGCTACTGTTTAGGCAGCGAGTGCGACATTGCTGTCGGCGTTTGTTTTTGTGCCGGCTCTTTAACGTGGACTCCGACAACCACGGCTCGCTTCTCCCGACTCGACAACCGAAGTCGAATCCAAGTCACCCCCATGGGTGTTTCAAGGTGCAAGCCCCGATCGGTTCCGGGGGACTTCAATTGTAGGGGATCAGGCGGGCGACGCCGTCTGGTCGTCGTCCTGCGGGTCGTCGCCGCTGTCGACGAAGCGGGGGCCCTCATCCTTGTGCTCGAGCTCGGCCTGCTCCTCGCGAGCGTGCTGGATGTCCTTGTCGAGACCGTCGAGACGCTCTTCCATCTGCTCGACGGCCTTGTCGGTGTCTTGCCTGGGTGCGGGTGTGGACATATTCGGAGTTGTCCCCCGTAGGCTGGGCCGCCATGCCTCCCTTCGCCGAGGGCGAACGTGCCTGACTACGCCGACGACGAGACCACCGAGCTGGAGCGCAAGACCGCCTCGCTCAAGTGGGTCAGCCTCATCGAGACGGTCACCTACATCCTCCTCTTCGCCTTCTGGCAGGGCGGCAGCGCGGCCGGGACGGCCGTGTTCGGCTCGATCCACGGCCTGGTGTTCCTCGCCTTCTGCGGCATGGTCGTCGGCGTCCGTGCGGAGATGGGCTGGACCTGGGGTTACGTGGCCCTGGCCGTGTTGCTCGGGCCGCTCGGTGCCGTCCTCGTCTACGCCCGCCTCAAGCGCGAGGGCGTGCCGGCCCAGGCCTGACGCCGGGCTTCACTCGGCCGACGTGGCCGATTCGAGGGTGGGGTGGATCGGGAAGACCCGGTCGAGCCCGGTGATGTCGAACACCTTGAGGATCGACGGGCTGGTGCACACCAGCCGCATCTCGCCGCCCTTCATCCGCAGCCGCTTGAGCACCGACACCAGGGCGCCCAACGCCGTGGAGTCGAGGAACTCGGTGGAGGTGAGGTCGCACACGAGGTGGTCGTGCCCGTCGGTGACCAGGGAGAGCATCCGCTCCTTGAGCGCCGGAGCCGTCGCCAAATCGACCTGCCCGCTGATGGCGACGACCGCCCAGCCGTCCTGCTCCGCGACCTCGACCCCGTAGTCGGTCATGTGAGGGGACACGCTACCGCTCGCCGCCGAGAGCGCCACCAAGGTCGTCGTCAACACCCATTTGGCCCGTTCGGGCTATGGCCGACTATTCGGGCATCGCCGTACCTTGACCCACGTGAGGGTGTTGATCTGCGACGACGAGCCGTCGATCCGTGAGCTCTATCGCTTCGCCTTCGAACAGGCCGGAGCGCTCGTGGGCGAGGCGGCCGACGGCAACGAGTGCATCGAGACGGCGCGTCGCGACCACCCCGACATGATCGTGCTCGACCTGTTCATGCCCGACCGCGACGGCCTGTCGGCGCTCCCCGACCTGCGTCGTGAGTGCCCCGCCGCGCCGGTGCTCATGGTCAGCGCCCACGCCGGCGTGGAGGTGTTCGACCGGGCTCGCTCGTTGGGCGCCGCCGCCTGCTTCGAGAAGGGCGGCTTCCTGCGCCGCATCCCGCAGCTGGTCGACCGGTGGGATCACCCCACCCCGGGCGACGCCCTCTTCTACCGCCGCACCAGTAGGGCCGGCACCGCCGACAAGTCGCGGACGAACGCGTCGAACTGAACCTCGCGATCGCTCGGGTCGTCGGCCCGCAGGATCGACGACGGGTGCACCGTCGGCACGACGGTCCAGCCTTCGGGTGACTGCACCACCTGCCCGCGCTCCTGGGTGACCTTCACCGGCCGGCCCACGGCGCTGCGCGCCGCGGTGGCGCCCATGGCCACGACGACCTCGGGCTGCACCGCCTCCACCTCGGCGACCAACCACGGCCGGCACGCCACCACCTCGGTCGTCGAGGGCTTCTGGTGCAGCCGGCGCTTGCCGGCCGGCCGCCATTTGAAGTGCTTCACCGCGTTGGTGATGTAGGTCTGCTCACGGTCGATGCCCGCCGCCTCCAAGGCACGGTCGAGCAGCCGGCCCGCGGGGCCGACGAACGGCTCGCCCTCCTTGTCCTCGACGTCGCCGGGCTGCTCACCCACCAGCATCAGCGACGCGTGCGCCGCCCCTTCGCCGAACACCGTCTGGGTGGCGTGCTCCCATAGCGAGCAGCCGCGGCAGTCGCACGCGGCCCCGCGCAACGCCTCGAGGGAGCGATCGGGAGGGACGAAGTCAGCGGCCGTCATGCCACGCGTTGTACCCAGCCGGGGCGAGGGCTACGGGTCGCTACAGGTACAGCAGCGGGTTGACCGGGGTGCCGTTGACCCGCACCTCGAAGTGCAGATGCGGTCCCGTCGACATGCCGGTGGAACCCACCTTGCCGATGACCTGGCCCTTCTTCACCTTCTGGCCCACGCTCACGCCGATCGAACTCTGGTGGCCGTAGAGCGTGGCCAGCGAGTTGCCGTGGTCGATGATCGTGCAGTTGCCGTAGCCGCCGCGCGGCCCGGCGAACACGACGACGCCGTCGGCCGCGGCGTGGATGGGCGTGCCCATCGGAGCGCCGAAGTCGACACCGGTGTGCATCGAGTTGGTCTCGAGGATCGGGTCGAAGCGCATGCCGAAGGGCGACGTGATGGGCGCGCCGGGGATCGGGATGCCGAGGATGCCCTTGCCCGAGGGGGCGATGGTCTGGCCCTTCTGCACGCCGCGCAGCAGCGACGTGATCGAGTTGGACTCGGCCTGCAGCGCCGCCACCTGCTTCTGGAACGACGCCTTCTTGCTACGCGCCTGCTGCACGAGCGCCAGACGCTTGGCCTCTTGCCCGGCGACCTCCTGGCGGGCGTTGTCCTGCGCTTGGCGGGCGTTCTTCACCGCCCCCACCTGCTGCGCCACCGCGTCGCGCGCGTCGGCCGCTTGCTTGCGGGTCGAGTTCAACGCTTCGCGGGCGGCTTGCCGCTCGGCCCGGGCGATCTTCACCGAATCGACGTTGTCGGCCTCGCTCTCGATCAGGGTGTCGAGGTAGCCCTTGGCCGCGGCCAGATCGCGGAACGAATGCGCGTTGAGCATGGCGTCGACCAGGTGCAGCTCGGGTTGGTCGACGTAGGCCTCGATGGCGCGAGTGTTGAGCGAGTGCATCGCGGTGGACAGGGTGGCGTTGGCCTCACTCACCTGCGCCTCCGCCGCGCTGACGTCGGCGTCGACCTTGGCCAGCGCGCCGTTGGCCACGTCGAGCCGGCCCTGGGCGGCGGCGACGAGCCGGTCGAGGGCGGCCACCTTGTCGTCGAGGACCTTGCGCTGGGCCTGGATCTGGTCGTACTGGGCCAGCAGGTCGGCTTCCTCGGCCGACACCTCGCTGATCTGGGACTTCAGCGACGACAGCTGCTTGTTGATCTGGGCCTGCCGGGCCGAGCTGCTGACCGTCGTCGGCGTCGAGGCCATCGCCGGGGCCGCGCCGGCCAGCAGCACGGCCACGAGCGCGACGAACCCGCCTCGGCGAATCACATGAACAACTTTAGCAACATTCGTAACATTGGCCACGCGCGGTGGCCAGCCCTGCGCTGCGGGAGACGAGAGGGTTCAGACGTCGAGGAAGCGGCGCACGGCGACTGCTGAGCCGATGGCGCCGACGGCGGCACCCACGATCACCAACAGGATCGCGGTACCGAGGGCCTCGCCCGGGGTGACGTGCAGGGTGTTGACGCCACCGAGGAGGAACGTATCGAGCAGGCCCAGCACCCAGTTGCGGGCGAAGTAGAGCAACACGCCCGCGAAGACGGCGCCCACCAACCCTTCGATCATCCCCTCCAACATGAACGGGACGCGGATGAACCAGTTGGTGGCGCCCACCAGCTTCATCACCGCCACCTCGCGGCGGCGGGCGAAGATCGCCAGCTGGATGGTGTTGAAGATCAGCAGCGCGGCAGCCAGCAGCACCACGATGGCCATGCCGAGGGAGAACGCCTGCGCCCGCCGCGTCACCCGCAGCAACGCGTCGATGGTCTGCTTGGCGTAGACGACCTTGCGCACGCCGGCGCGCGACTTGAACCGCGCCCCGATGACGTCGACCAGCTCAGCCCGCTGCGGCACCACGCGGTACGACGGCGGCAGGTCGTCGGGTTTCACGCTGTCGACCATGTCGGGCGTGCTGGCGAACATGCGCTTGAACTCCTGGTACGCCGCCTGCTGGTCGACGTAGCTGAAGCGCTTGACGTAGGAGCCCTTGAGCGTGGTGAGCTCCTGCTTCACCGCGTTGCTCTCGCTGCTGGCCACACCGGGCTGCAGGAAGATCGACAGCTCGACGCCGCCCCGCCACTGCAGCGTGGCCTTGTTGACCCCCTGGCGCATCAGCAGGCCGAAGCCCACCAGGGTGAGCGACACCGCCACCGTGAGCATGGCGCCCACGGTCATGAGGAGGTTGCGGCGCAGGTTGATGCCCGTCTCGCGGGAGATGTAGCCGACGCGCAATGCCATTAGTGGGCGCCCATCAGTTAGGTCCCGTAGCCGTACACGCCGCGGTGCTGGTCGCGCACCACGGTGCCGCGGTCGAGCTCGACGACGCGCCGCCGCATCGAGTCGACGATGTTCTGGTCGTGGGTGGCCATCACCACGGTGGTGCCCGTGCGGTTGATGCGATCGAGCAGGCGCATGATGCCGACGGTCGTGTTGGGGTCGAGGTTGCCGGTCGGCTCGTCGGCCAAGAGGATCAGCGGCCGGTTCACGAATGCGCGCGCGATGGCCACGCGCTGCTGTTCGCCACCTGAGAGCTCGTTGGGGAGGTTGTCGGTCTTCTTCGACAGGCCGACCAGCTCGAGGATCTGCGGCACCTGCGACGTGATGACGTGGCGGGGCCGGCCGATCACCTCGAGGGCGAACGCGACGTTTTCCGAGACCGTCTTGTTCGGCAACAACTGGAAGTCCTGGAACACCGACCCGATGTTGCGGCGCAGGTAGGGGACCTTCCAGGAGCTGAGCTGGGCAATCTCCTTGCCGGCCACCCAGATGCGGCCCTCCTGCGGCTCTTCTTCCTTGGTGAGAAGGCGCAAGAAGGTGGACTTGCCAGAGCCCGACGGCCCCACGAGGAAGACGAACTCTCCCTTTTGGATGTCGACGGACACGTCGCGGAGGGCGACGGTGGAGCCCTTGTAGGACTTGGTGACGTTCTCGAGCCGGATCATGGCGCGGCATCCGAGGCTAGCAGCGCTGCTGTCCGATTCCGGGTCATCCCTCGGCCGCGCTGCCCTCGCTTTGGCCGGTGCGCCGCCATCGCAACCATGCCTCCATGAACGCGTCCAGCTCGCCGTCGAGCACGTTCTGGACGTTGCCGGTCTCGTACTTGGTGCGCTCGTCCTTCACCAGCTGGTACGGCGCCAGCACGTAGCCGCGGATGAAGCTGCCGGTGCGCGAGATCTGGCCTTGCGGGCCCGATAACGCCGCCAGCTCGGCCCGGCGGTCCTCCCGCTGTCGCTCGGCCAGCTTGGCGGCGAGGATCTGCATGGCGCGCGCCTTGTTCTGGAACTGGCTGCGCTCGTTCTGGCACGACACGACGATGCCGGTCGGTAGGTGGGTGATGCGCACGGCCGAGTCGGTGACGTTGACGTGCTGCCCGCCCGCGCCCGAGGAGCGGTAGGTGTCGATGCGCAGGTCCTTCTCGTCGATCTTCACCTCGTCGGACACGTCCTCGAGGAACGGCACCAGATCGACCGCCGCGTACGACGTCTGGCGCCGGCCCTGGGAGTCGAACGGCGAGATGCGGTACAGCCGGTGCACCCCGCGCTCTGACGACAGCAGGCCGTACGCGTACCGGCCCTTGACGATGAAGGTGGCCGAGAGGATGCCCGCCTCCTGCCCTTCGGTGACCTCGTCGATCTCCACGTCGAAGCCGCGCCGCTCGGCCCAGCGCTGGTACATGCGCAGCATCATCTGGGCCCAGTCCT
>JAFATL010000035.1 GCA_019243975.1 Actinomycetota bacterium
CCCGGTCAGGGAACTCCATCGCGAACCGCATGGCGGAGGTCATGGGAGCGGTCGATACAATCCGATCGTGAGTTCTTTCGACGTCGAAATGATTGTAGTCGGCGCGGGAATCACCGGCATCTACCAGTTGTACCGCGCCCGCGAGGCGGGCTTCTCGGTGCAGTTGGTGGAGGCGGGGAGCGGGGTGGGGGGCACGTGGTTCTGGAACCGCTACCCGGGTGCCCAGTTCGACTCGGAGAGCTACACGTACGGCTACCTGTTCTCGCGGGAGCTCTTCGACGAGTGGGAGTGGAGCGAGCAGTTCGCCCACCAACCCGAGGTCGAGCGGTACCTCATCCACGTCGTCGACCGCTTCGACCTGCGCCGCCACATGCGCTTCGACGCCCCGGTCACATCGGCGGTGTGGGACGAGTCGTGCGGCGGCTGGACCGTCACCACCGGTGACGGCGTGGTGACGCGGGCCCGCTACGTGGTGGCGGCGACGGGGGTGTTCTCGGTGCCGCTCTACCCCCCGGTGCCGGGCCGGGACGCCTTCGCCGGTGAGCAGCATCACACCGGGCGCTGGCCGGTGTCGGGGGTCGACGTGGCCGGCAAACGGGTGGCGGTCGTCGGCACCGGTTCGAGTGGCGTGCAGATCATCCCGGTCATCGCGCCGGAGGCGGCGGAGCTCACCGTGTACCAGCGCACGCCGCACTGGTGCACGCCCTTGAACAACGCCCCGATCACGGCCGACGAGCAGGCGGCGCTGCGGGAGGGCTTCGACGCGATGCGCGAGGTGCTGGACACTTCGGCCAGCGGGTTCCTGCATGTGCCGCACGATCGGGCCACGGCCGCCGACTCCGACGACGAGCGGCGGGCGTTCTACGAGCGCATGTGGAACAGCCCCGGGTTCACCAAGCTCACCAGCCACTACACCGACTTGCTGTTCGACCCCGCCGCCAACGACCAGTGGTGCGCGTTCCTGGCCGACAAGATCCGCTCGATCGTCGACGACCCGGCCACGGCCGAGAAGTTGGTGCCCCGCGGTCATCGCTACGGCGAGCACCGGCCGCCGTTCGTGACCAACTACTTCGAGACCTACAACCGGCCCAACGTCGAACTGGTCGACGTCAAAGCGACGCCGATCGTGCGGGTCACGGCCGACGGCATCGAGACGACTGACGCGGTGCGGCAGCACGACGTGATCGTGTGGGCCACGGGCTGGGATTTCGGCACGGGCGCCCTCACCCGCATGGGCGTGCGGGGTCGTGACGGTGTCGCCCTCGAGGACCACTGGGCCGACGGGCCGACCACGTTCCTGGGCGTGCAGACGTCGAGGTTCCCCAACTTCTTCTTCCCGGGCGGCCCCCACGCGGCGGCCGGCAACAACCCCCGCTACAACGGCGACCAGGTCGACTTCATCACCGACACCATCGTGTTCGCACGCGACCACGACGTCGCGACCGTCGAGGTCGACCCGGCGGCCGAGGACGAGTGGACGGCGATGGTCGACAAGTGGGCCACCCGGCCGCCGTCGTTCGGCCCCGACAGCTACTACTTCGGCGCCAACGTGCCCGGGAAGCCCCGCCGCTACCTCATCAACGCGGGTGGCCGCCCCAAGCTCCACACCGAGATCGCCAAGGTGAAGGCGTCTGGCTACGAGGCGTTCAGACTGTCGCGATCGGGGTCACCGGCGAGCTGACGATGCCGGGGAGCCGGAGCGGGGGCGCGGTGAGCAGGAAGCGCGAGCGGTTGTGTTCGCGGAGCCAGGTGGCCAGCTCGTGGAGGTACCAGAGCTCGCCGAGAGGGACGCCGAGCTTGAACAGGCACAGGTTGTGGATGGGCAGGAACGAGTGGCGGCTCGGGTCCTGGTCGGCGTCCTTCCCGAGCATTCCCTCGACCGCGTAGTTGTCGGCGACCAGCGCGGAGATCTGCGACTCGGCGATCCATTCCAGCAACGAAGGGTCGCGTGCGTCGAGCCATGAGCACGTGCCGAACAGGTCGCGCGGTCGGGGCTGGCGGTCCCACTCGATGAGCTTGGTGGCGAACCCGGTGTGCAGCAGCAGCATGTCGCCCGGCTCCACCACCACGTTGTCGGCGCGCATGATCTCCCCGAGCGTCTGGCGATCGACGCCCCGGAACTCGTGCCCGAGGTGGTGGGCCAGGTCGACCAGCACGCCGCGGCCCTGCACGCCATGGAACGCCATGTGCTCCATGCCGAGGTGGTGGGCGAACGAACGGTGACCGCTGCCGTCGCCGCGCGCGTCCTCGGACGGGCCGACGAGGTCGACGCCGGCGCGGTAGCCGTTGTAATAGACGGCCTCCTCGGTGCCGTCGTCGTCGGCGTCGAACTCGGCGCCGACGTGGGCCAGCGAGTCCCACTGCGTCGAGTACTGCAAGGCCAGCGTGACGACATCGTCGGCCCACACGTCGACGTACCGGGGGTCGCCCCAGTCGGCCATCTCGCTCATGCGCACGTTGTAGAAGGACGCCTGCGCGCCGTTCATGTCCTCGGTGGGGGCGATGCGGGGCGGGTGGCGGCGTTGGTTGAGGGCGGTGCCGCCAGGGAAGTCGAGGGGCAGGCTCAGGCAGAAGCTGACGCCCGCCTCCACCTCGCGCACGCCCTGCAGCACCTTCTCGGGCGTGACGAGGTTGATGCGCCCGAGTTCGTCGTCGTCGCCCCAGTCACCCCATGTCGAGCCGTCGGGCCGTCGGGTCCATCGCTTGGTCACGGGGGTAGATTGTCACACGACGTTCGCGTAAACTGAGAACGTGATTTCCACGAACCCGGGAAGCCCAGATTTCGTCGTGTCGGGCGACGGGCACCTGCTCGAGCCCATCGACCTGTTCCGCACCCGGCTGCCCAAGCACCTGCGCGACCGGGCGGTGTGGGAGGAGGACTTCGAGATCGAGCCGTTCGTCGAGGGCGGCGCCCGCGTCTTCCGCCGGCTCCACACGCCGGGCTACGAGGGCTGGACGATCTCGCGCTACCGCCAGACCAGCGGGCGCACGCCCGAGGGCGACCCCGAGCTGATCCTCGAGGACATGGACGCCGACGGCGTCGACGTGCAGGTGATGCATCCCAACCTGTCGCTGTTCGGCCTGTACTCCGACGACCACGAGCTGTCGATGGCGCACGCCCGCGTCTACAACGACTACGTGATGGA
>JAFATL010000038.1 GCA_019243975.1 Actinomycetota bacterium
ACGACGAAGGCAAGAAGAAGAACGAGCTCAACACGCCGCTGCGCCGGGTGGCCCTGCCCGCAGACATCGCCGCCGCCATCCTCTTCCTTGCGTCGGACCTGGCCGGCTACGTCAGCGGGCAGACGCTGATCGTCGACGGCGGCGTCACCGCCAAGTTCCCGTACCCGATGCCGGACGTCTGAGCCGAGCCGACTGACACGACGATGGCCCGCGCCGCACCCGCAACCGACCGCACGGTGGCCGTGCTCAACTTCATGGCCGCCCATCCGGACACGTGGTTCTCGCTGTCGGACCTGGCCCGCCGACTGGGCCTGCCCAAGGCAACGCTGCACGCGCAGGTCAACGCCCTGAGCGAGGCCGGCTACCTGCTGCGCCACCCGGGCGACAAGTCGTACTCACTTGGGCCCGCGTTGATCGCGGTCGGGAACGCCGCGGCGTCGCGCCAATACGAAGTGGTCGAGTTCGCGCGCGAGGAGATGCGGCGCCTGGCCGACGACCTCGACATCCAGGTGGTCGCCAGCGCCCAGATCGGCGACGAGATGGTGCTGCTCGCCCGGGCGGGCGAGACGTTGCCCGTCGGTATGTCGGTGCAGGTCGGGGCGCGCATCCCGATCGTCCCGCCCCTCGGCACGGTGTTCATGGCGTGGTCGTCGCCGTCCGAGATCGACGCCTGGCTGCGCCGAGTCGGCCCCAACGCCACCGACGACGAGCTCGACCGCTACCGCCAGGCCATCGCGGCGGTGCGCCAGCGGGGCTACTCGATCGGCCTCGACGCATCGGCGCGCACCCAGCTGGCGCGCGCCCTCCCCGACCGCGGTCGCATCGGTGAAGCCATCGAAGCGCTGGGCCATGAGGAGTACGTGCTGCTCGAGCTGCAGCACGCGGCGTCGTACCGGCTGAGCATCGTGGGCGCGCCCGTGTTCGGCGCCGACGGCAGCGTCGTGCTGGCCCTGTCGCTCTTCGGGTTCCCGGCTGCGTCACTCACCGCCGACGAAGTGCCGCGCTACGGCGAGCGCCTGCTGCAGGCGACCGACGCGGTGAGCCGCGCCATCCACGGCCGCCGCCCCGCCGCTTAGGAAACCTTCGCCAGGAAGTCGGCCACGCGGTCGGTCCACGGGCCGACGTCCTCGAGCTTCTCGGCCAGGTGCATCTCCGCGTTCGGCAGCAGCTCGAGCAGCTTCTCCGAGGTCGACACGGGATGCCCGGCATCGGTGGCCCATGGCAGCAGCAGCACGGGCACATTGATCGACCTGACTGCGTCGGGCGACGGCAGGTCGCTCATGCCCGCGCCGCGCAGCACCGACGGCAGGAGCCGCTCGGAGACGGCCGGCTCGAAGTGGTACATGTCGGCAAACTCGCCGAGGATCGCCGGCGCCGGTTGCTCATTGGCACGGGCCACATACGCGTCGAGACCGTCGCGCTCGATCAACTCGGCGCCGCCGCGGTAGATGTCGCCTTGCGCGGCGCGCGTCTCGTAGGCGGTGGGCGCGAGCACCAACACCAACCCGCGCACGCGCTCAGGCGCGAGCACTGCTGCGTGCAGTGCGGTGGCTGCGCCCATCGACACACCGCCGGCCACGAACTGGTCCTCGCGCAGGGCGTCGGCCAGCGCCAGCAGGTCCCGCGCCAGGTTGTCCCACCGGTAGGGTGTCGGGCTCCTCGGTGCCCGTCGACTCGCCGTGACCACGGGCGTCCCACCGCACGACCCGGTGCGACTCGGCCAGGCGCGCCCAGTTGAACATCGAGAACTTGGCGTCTTGCCCCATCGAGCCGCTGAGGCCGTGGCCCCAGAAGTAGGCCGGCCCGCCTCCCTCGTCGGTCACCGCAAGCTCCACACCGCGCACCTCGACCATGGCCGCATTCTTGCTTTCCAGCGGAGCACCGTTCAGGTGCAGAGCCATGAGCAGAGCTTGACATGTGACTAAACAGTCACCTATTCTGCTGGGCGTGGACGAGGTGTTCAAGGCGCTGGCCGACCCGACGCGGCGGAGCTTGCTCGACGAGCTCTATCGGGAGGACGGCCAGACGTTGAGCCAGCTCGAGGAACGCTTCGCCATGACGCGCTTCGGCGTGATGAAGCACCTCAAGCAACTCGAGGACGCCGGGCTCGTGGTCACCAAGAAGCGCGGCCGCGAGAAGCTCCACTTCCTCAACCCCGTCCCCATCCGGCTCGTCCACGACCGCTGGGTGAGCAAGTACGCCGAGCCGTGGGCGGCAACGCTCACCGGCCTCAAGCACGAACTGGAGAACAGCATGGAGAAGGTGTTCGAGATCTACATCAAGACCACGCCCGAGCGGCTGTGGGAGGCCATCACCGACCCCGACATCCGCAGCAAGTACCAGTTCGGCGCCCGCCAGGAGTCGGAGTGGACGGAGGGCTCGAGTTACGAGATGAAGACGCCCAACGGATTCATGCTCGGCGAGGGCGAGAACCTCGTCGTCGACCCGCCCCGCCAGCTGGTGCAGACGATGACGGCGCTGTGGGGCGACGACGTGAAAGCCGAGGGTACGTCGCGCGTCACGTGGGACATCGAGCCCGTAGGCGACTCGTGCCGGCTGACCGTCACCCACGACCAGCTGCGCGACGGCGCCAACGAGCAGCTCTACGGTGGCTGGCCGATGATCCTGTCGGGCCTCAAGACGTGGCTGGAGACGGGCGAGCTGCTGACGACGCCGGGCTCGCTCATGTACTCGTCCTGACCGCCACGCTGCACGTACGCCGCCGGGGAGCGGCTCCGCCCGTGGTGTTGATCCACGGCGTGGCCGGCAGCGCCCTGATCTGGAACCAGGTGGTCGACCGCCTCGCTCCCGACGTGGAGAGCGCGGCGGTCGACCTCCTGGGTTACGGGCACTCGCCCAAGCCCGACGTGGCGTACACGCCCTCGACCCATGTCGACGCCATCGTCGCCACCCTGGCCGCGATCGGTGTCGACCAACCGGCCCACGTCGTCGGCTTGTCGATGGGATGCCTGCTGGCGGTGGAGCTGGCGGCCCGCCATCCCGACCGCGTCCGCGCCGTCGTGGCGCTCGCGCTCCCCTACTACCGCGACGAGGACGAAGCGCGCCGGGCCCTGCGCGTCAACCCGTGGACGGGCCTCGTCATCCGCGCCCCTGGCCTGGCGCGCGTCGTCATTCCTCTGCTGTGGGGGATCGGCCGCCGCAGCCCGGCCCTCAGCCGCGCCCTCGCACCGCGCTTCTACTCGACCGAGGTAGCGCGGGAATCAATGCTGCCGACGTATCAGGCGTTCGCGTCGACGACGAACGAGTGCATGGTCGGGTACCGCATCGAGCCAGCGCTCGACGCAGCACGTGAGGTGCCAATGGCCTTCCTGCACGGCAGCGCCGACAAGTGGTGCCCGCCCGAACG
>JAFATL010000056.1 GCA_019243975.1 Actinomycetota bacterium
GACGCCGCCGATCTGTACGAAGAGGCGGGCCGGCTGCACGCGGCGGCCGCTGACCGGTTGGCGAAGGTGAAGGACCGCATCGACCGGTTGCAGGGCCTCACATCGGAGGGGCCCGCCGCACCGTGATGCGGCCCGCGCCGGTGCGCAGGTCCACCGTGCGCGACGACTCGGCGTCGGTGGGCACGAGCACCCGCGCCCGACCCGCGGGGGCTCGGGTGGTCACGCGGTAGCTGTCGTCCGGGAGAGAGACGTCGACGTCGCCGGCGCCGGTTGACGCCGCTACCCGGTCCGGTGCGACTGCGAAGGCGATGCTCACGGCGCCCGCGGCCGACGTCGCCCGCAGCTGGGTGACGGCCAGGTCGCGGCCGGTGATGGGACCGACCGACGTCCCGATGTCACCCGTTCCGGTCAGACCGACGACGTCCACGGCGCCGGCCGACGACCGCACCTTCACCGGGGCCGCCACGTTCTCCACGCGCACGTCGCCGCTGCCGGTCACCACGTCCACTGCCACGTCGGGCGCCACGCCGATGCGGAGGTCGACTTTGCACGTGACGATCGTCGGCTTCGGACAGGTGGCCGTGGCGTACAGCACGCCGCTGCGAACGCGCGTCGTGAGCGTTGGTTCCCGCAACGTGTAGCGCCGCACGCCGACCACCTCCGCGCCCCGCTGCCGGTTGGCGGTGACGTCGACCTGACCCGAGCCCACGCGGATGACGACGCGGTGCAACGACGTCGCGTAGGTGCGCGTGAAGTGCGTCCGCCGCGGCAAGGCGACGCCGGCGACGAGCAACCCGGCGACGACGGCGATGAGGACGAGGACGATCGTCAGGAGGCGGCGCATGGTGGTCGCCCGCAGCGATCAGTCGAAGACGTCGGGCGCCAGGTCAGCCTCGCGCTGGGCAAAGGCGACGTTGATCTCGAGCTGTTCCATCGCCTGCTGCACGACCTTGTTGTCGCGGAGGCGCGGCTGCGCCTGCACGAACGCCTTGACGTCGTCGGCGATGGCCGGCGACAGCAGGTTGGTGGTGCCCTGGACCATGCGGGGAACCAGGTTGTCGGGGAAGCGGGTCGTCAGCTCCTGCCAGTGCTCTTTGACGAACTCCCACGTGAGTTCACCGCCGACGCGGTTGGCGAACAGACCGGCCACCAGGAACGGCGCGTTCTGCGTGCGCACTTCGTGCAGGGCCAGGTCGAGAGTGCGCCGCACCAAGCCCTCGTTCTGGAACTCGGCCAGGGCGTAGAGGTAGCGCACCTCCTCCTGCGGTGTGGCCGGGTGGCGCACCAGCTCGAGGAACTCGGTGTACTCGGCCTCGCCGCCGTTGCGGGCGACGATGCGCGAGATCGGCGTGGCCAGGTCGGGATCGACGGCGTCGCGGTTCTCGAGCAGCTTGGCGTGCAGCTCGCCGGCGCGCCGCTGGACGTCGGCGTCGGCGCCGACCAGGCCCAGCGCTTCGACCAGGGTGGCGCGCAGCGGGCGCACCCGTTCGGGCTCGTCCTTGCCCCGCTCCCAGCCGACCTTGGTGAGGGCGGGCCCGGCCAGGTCGCGTACGAACGTCTGCAGCTGCTGGCGGGTGGCGTCGGGAGCGAAGCGGTCGAGCAGGCCGAGGGGGCCGACCATCACCGACCACACGTTGGCGTCGTCGTCGTCACCGAAGTGGCGAACGAGGCGAACGAAGTCGCGCACGGTGCCGATGCCGGCGCGGGCGAGCGCCCAGCCGTCGCTCACGATCGTGAACCGCTCGAGGGGCGCCAGGTCGACCGCCTCGGTGGTGAGGCGGTCGAGCAGGTCGGAGCTGTACTGCACGCGGAAGAAGCCCCACCCGCCGTCGTTGGCGACGATCGGGCCGGTGGCCCCCACTGCCACCTCGGCGCTGTCCTGTTCCAGCAACAGCTTCTGGTGGTTTCCCTCGCCGGTGCGCAGCATCACCGGCACGATCCACCGGCTGTCGTCGGGCGTGGCCGCCGGGCGGAACGTGAAGCGCTGCTGGGAGAGGGCGAGTGTGCTGCCGCCGTCGTCGAGGGCGGCGCGCACGACGGGGTAGCCGCCCTGGAAGATCCACGAATCCATGAGCGCCCGCACGGGTTCGCCGGTGGCTTCCTCGATGTCGTCCCACAAGTCGGTGGTCTCGGTGTTGCCGTAGCTGTGCTTGGCCAGGTAGTTGACGATGCCCTGGCGGAACGGCTCGGCGCCGAGGTAGCGCTCGAGCATGCGCAGCACCGCCGAGCCCTTCTGGTACGTGAGCACGTCGAACATCGTCTCCGCCTCTTCGGGCGGCCCGACGGGGAACTCGACCGGGCGCGTCGAGTGCAACGCGTCGATGGCGAACGCGCCGTTGCGCTCGATACCGAACGCGACCCAGCGATCCCACTCGGGGCGGAAGGCGTCGACGCACGCCAGCTCCATGAACGTGGCGAACGCCTCGTTGAGCCAGATGCCGTTCCACCATTTCATGGTCACCAGGTCGCCGAACCACATGTGGGCGATCTCGTGGGCCACCACGTCGGCCACCCGCTCGAGATCGCCGCGCGACCCGTGCTCCTTGTCGACGAGCAACGCCGTTTCCCGGAACGTGACGGCGCCCAGGTTCTCCATGGCGCCGAAGGCGAAGTCCGGCAGGGCGATGAGGTCGAGCTTGTCGCCCGGGTACGGCAGGGCGAAGTACTGCGTGAAGAACTTGAGGGCGTGCTCGCCGATCTCCAGCGCGAAGTCGGTGAGGTGACCCTTGCCGGGAACGTGGGCGACGCGCAGGGGAACGCCGTCGACGACGCGGGCCTCGGTGAGCTCGAGGGGGCCGACGATGAAGGCCACCAGGTACGTCGACATGCTCATCGTGTCGGCGAAGTCGACCTGCTTCTTGCCGTTGCCGAGCGACGTCGTCTCGATCACTGCACTGTTGGAGATGGCCGTGAGGTGCTCGTCGACGATGAGACGGACCGCGAACACGGCTTTGAAGTCGGGCTCGTCCCAGCACGGGAAGGCGCGGCGAGCGTGGGGCGCCTCGAACTGGGTGGTGCCGATGACGCGCTGGTTGCCGTCTTCGTCGGTGAACGTGCTGCGGTAGAAGCCGCGCAGCTTGTCGTTGAGGATGCCGGTGAAGGTGAGGTCGAGGGTCCAGTGCCCGGGCGTGACCGTGCCGTCGAAGGCGATGGTGGCCCGCTCGTTCGTCTCGTCGAGGGTGACCGTGCCGGTCAGCTTGTTGCCCTCGTCGTCGACCACCTCGGCAGTGAGGATCTTGAGCTCGGCCGCGTTGAGCACGATCTCGTTGACCGCCTCGT
>JAFATL010000168.1 GCA_019243975.1 Actinomycetota bacterium
TGGCCGTCGCCGCCGCCACCTACAAGAGCGGCCTTAGTCGCGACGCAGCCAAGGACCTCATCGTCACGATGATGCTCAACACCCTGACGGTGCCCGAGCGCACCATCGCCCGCCAGCGCGGCCGCCGGGCCAGCTGACGACTTAGACCGACAAGCTCGAGCGGCGCGGCACCGCGCCGCGGCGAGACACCTCGGTGGTCATGGCCCGCACGAGCGCGCTTAGCTCGTCGCTGGTGACCTGGGGGTGACGCACGGCCGCCGGCGTGGCCAAGCCGAACACGCCGTGCACGAGTGTGCGAGCCTCGTCGTCGGACAGCTTGGGGTGGATCTCACGGATCACCCGCACCCACTCATCGACGTGGCGGCGATGGGCGCGGTCGATGGCCCGGCGCTCGTCCTTGGGCAGGTTCTGCCGCTCGCGTGCCATCACTGCATAGGCGGCGGGCGAGTCGACGGCGGCATCGACGAAGTTGTCGATCAGGCGGTCGAGCGTCTCGACGCTCGGCAGGTCGGCGGCGGCGATTTCCTCGACGCCCTCCATCAGCGGCGCCATCCATCCCTCAATGACCTCGACGAGGATGTCGACCTTGCCGCCGAAGTGCCGGTAGATGGCGGGCCCGGTGACCTCCACGGCCGCACCGATGTCGTTGATGCTGGTGGCGTGGTAGCCGTGGTCAGCGAACAGCTCGGCGGCGGCGGTGAGGATGGCCTTGCGCCTCGCGCCGACGGGCGCTCGTGTCTTCACCGGCATCCGCGCTCGTCCCTAGAACCCGAGCTGGCGGGCCAGCAGTTTGCGTTGGTGGCGCGGGTCACCGAACAGGAGCTCCGCCGACTTGGCCCGCTTGAAGTACAGATGGGCTGGATGCTCCCACGTGAAGCCGATGCCACCGTGGACCTGGATGGTGTCGGACGCGATGCGGAAGTAGGCCTCGGAGCAGTACGACTTGGCCATGGGCGCCGCCACCGCCAGGTCGTCTGATTCCGTCGCCGCGCACCAGTTGGCGTAGTAGGCGGCCGACTTCGCCATCTCGACCTGCACGAGCATGTCGGCGCAGCGGTGCTTGACCGCTTGGAACGAGCCGATGGGCCGGCCGAACTGGATGCGGTTCTGCGCGTAGTCGACCGAGATCTCCATGCACCGCTGGGCGCCACCGACTTGTTCGTTGGCCAACGCCACCGCCGCCATCTGCAGGGCATGGTCGACAGCCGGCCAGCCTCCACCCTCCGTACCGATCAGCTGCGCGGGCGTGTCGGCGAACTCGAGACGGGCCAGCTTGCGGGTCTGGTCCATGGTGACGAGCAGGCCGCGCGTGAGCCCGGCCGCATCGCCGGCGACGTGGAACAACGAGACACCGGCGGGCGTGCGGGCGGCGACGAGGATGGTGTCGGCGGTGTGGCCGTCGAGCACGAAGCTCTTCACCCCCGACAGGGTCCAGCTGCCCCCCGCCTCGGTGGCGGTGAGCTGCACGGCATCTTCGTCCCAGCCGCCTCGCTCCTCGAGCAGGGCGAGCGTGGCGATCGATTCGCCGCTGGCGATCTTGGGCAGCAGCGCCTTCTGGACGGCGTCGTCACCGCTGGCCAGCAGCGCGGAGGTGGCCAGCACCGCCGTCGAGAAGAACGGCGCACACAGCAGCACGCGGCCCATCTCCTCGAGCACGATGCCGAGCTCGCGCATCGTGTAGCCCGACCCGCCCAGCTCCTCGGGGATGACGAGACCCTGCAGGCCGAGCTGGCTCGACATCTGCGCCCACACGGCCGGGTCGTAGCCCTCGTCGGTCTCCATCAGGCGACGGACCTCGGTCTCGGGCGACTTCTGCTCCAGGAAGGCGCGAACCGTGCGCCGCAGTTCCTGCTGCTCGTCCGACAACGCGAACTCCACAGTCGCTCCTCACCCTCCGTGCCAGATGTGAACAGAGATTAACGCGCTACTTACGTCCTGGCGAAGCCGGGCACGAGCGTGGCAGCGAATGCCCGCACCCGGGCGACGTCGAGCGGTCCTTCGACCGTGACGGTCCACTTTCCCGCCGCGAAGGCGATGGCGGCACCGGCGGTGGAGAAGGTCACGTGCCCGGTGCCCAGCCGACCGGCCCGTAGCGTTTCGAATCCCTTGGGGACCGGCTCGACCGACGGGTCGCGGTGCACGACGGTGATCACATCAGCGCCCCGCGCGTAGGTGTCGACGTACGCCACGTCGCTCACCTGCGGGCCGTCCGGCGTCTGCCCGCTGGTGATGGCCCGCACCCGCTTCACCAACCCGAAGCCCCAGGGCGGCGCCGGCGCCAGCCAGTACTGCTGCCCCGTCGACGGGACCTTGGTCGTCGGCAGCGTGTCGACCACGGTGAAGCCGATGGGGACCTGGCGCCGGGGGAGATCGGGCGGTGCAAACGCGGCGTCCGATGGCACCGTCGTGTCCACCCGCTCCGCCCGGGTCAGCCGCAGCAGCTTGCCGTCGAGCTCCCATCGCTCCGACAGCAGCAGGCCCTGGCTGTCCACGCACTCGTCGGCGTGCTCGCCGGCGGCCACGGGTTTGATCGGGTCACCGATCGGGCCGGCCAACCGGTAGACGATGCACGTCCGGCCCGCGACTCGCTCGGTGCCCATCCGGCGGGCCAGGTGAAGCCGCACGAGGTCGGGCAGCGCCGGGCCCAGGCGATAGTCGCCCGGCGGCGCGCCCGTCGCCCGATCGCCGTGGTCCACCAGGGCCCCAGCCTCGACGGAGTACAGCCGCGTGCCCTGGCCCACGAACCCCGACGTGGGCTGGGTGCCGCCGTCGGCGTACGTGAGGTCGCTCGACTGGTCGGGCCGGTGCACCGTGACCTCCCGCCGCGTCACCTGGAGGTCCGGCGCGTGCGTCTCCACCCGGTAGACGATGCGGAACCCGGTGATCGAACGCGCCGGCGCCACCACACGCGGCGCGTCGTGGCTGCACGCGGTCAGGGCCAGCGCGATGACGAGGGTGAGGACGTTAACGACGGTTCGCGTGTTCGGTAGCATGCACCACATGGGAGCGGCTGAAGGGGGCGAGGCGGGCCTCGTCCGAGAGCGGATCGAGAAACTGCTGTCGGCGCACGACCCGGCGACGACCAGTGCCGAGACATTTTGGGGCGCGCAGTTCGACCTCGGCCTGGCATGGGTGCAATTTCCCGAGGGCCAGGGCGGTCTGGGCGTGAGCCCGGGGCTGCAGGAGGTCGTCAACAGCGCGCTGGCCGAGGCCGGCGCGCCCAGCAACTTCGCCCGCAACGGCATCGGCGTCGGCATGGCCGGACCCGTGCTGCAGGCCTACGGCACCGAAGAGATGAAGGAGCGCTTCCTTCGCCCGATCTACACGTGCGAAGAGATCTGGTGCCAGATGTTCAGCGAGCCGGGCGCCGGGTCGGACGTGGCCGGTCTGGCGTCGTCGGCCGTCCGCGACGGTGACGAGTGGATCGTCAACGGGCAGAAGGTGTGGACGACCCTCGCCCACGTGTCGAGCTGGGGCCTGCTCCTCGTGCGCACCGATCCAACCCAGCCCAAGCACAAGGGCCTGTCCTACTTCGTCATCGACATGCACGCCGCCGGTGTCGAGGTGCGGCCGCTGCGCCAGCTCACCGGTGAGGCCGAGTTCAACGAGGTGTACTTCGCC
>JAFATL010000320.1 GCA_019243975.1 Actinomycetota bacterium
CGAGGAACGGCACCAGGTCGACCGCCGCGTACGACGTCTGGCGCCGGCCCTGGGAGTCGAACGGCGAGATGCGGTACAGCCGGTGCACCCCGCGCTCCGAGGACAGCAGGCCGTACGCATACCGGCCCTTGACGATGAAGGTGGCCGAGAGGATGCCCGCCTCCTGGCCTTCGGTGACCTCGTCGATCTCGACGTCGAAGCCGCGCCGCTCCGCCCACCGCTGGTACATGCGCAGCATCATCTGGGCCCAGTCCTGGGCGTCGGTGCCGCCCTCGCCGGCGTGGATCTCGCAGATCGCGTCGCGCTCGTCGTGCTCCCCGCTGAACAGCGCCCGCAGCTCCAGGTCGTCGAGTGACGTCGCCAGCGCGCGCACCGACGACTCCAGCTCGTCGGCGACCGACTCGTCGCCTTCCTCGACGCCGAGCTCGTACAACGTCTCGGCGTCGGACAGCTTCGCCCCGAGGTCGTCGAGCAGGCGCACGTCGTCGTTGAGCCGCCCGTACTCGGTGGTGACGGCGCGCGCGTTGTCGGCGTCGTCCCACAGGTCGGGCTTGGCGATCTCGGGCTCGAGCTCGGCCAGCCGCTTCCGCGTGCCCTCGAGGTCGAGGTAGCCCTCGGCCTCGGTCAGGCGCTGGCGCAGCGCGCCGAGATCATCGGAGAAATCGCGCATGCGGGCAGGGCCTCAGCGGCCGTGGCACATCTTGAACTTCTTGCCCGAGCCGCACCAGCACGGCTGGTTGCGACCGAGCTTCTCGTTGTCGCCCTTGACGATCGGCTCCATCGTCGGCTCGTCGTCGAACGACGGTGCCTGCTGGGCGGCCGGTGTCATGGGCGGAGCGCCGTCACCGCCGGCGGAGGTGGGAGGCGCGAACGTCGAGGCCGACGGCAGACTCTGCACCGGATCCTCGGGCGCCTCGTAGGTGGCCTGGTTGAGGTCGAACGCGGAGGGCGCAGGCGCCGGCCGCTCGACCTGCACCTCGGCGTGCATCACGTACTTCACGTAGTCGTCGTCGATGCCGTCGAGCATCTGCTCGAACATGCTGTAGCCCTCGGCCTGCCACGCCACGAGCGGGTCCTGCTGACCCATGGCCCGCAGGTTGATGCCCTCGCGCAGGTAGTCCATCTCCGAGAGGTGCTCGCGCCACTTCTGGTCGATGATCTGCAGCATGATGTCGCGCTCGACCTGACGCATGAGGCCGGCCTCGATGGCCTCGACCTCTTGCTCCTTGGCCTCGTAGTGGGCCATGCCCTCGGCCAGGAGACTCTCGTAGATGTCGTCGGCCCTTGACGCCTGCTTGAGCTCGTCGGCCACGAAACGCGTCGGGTAGTACAGGGCCACCTCGAGCAGCAGCCCGTCGACATCCCAGTCTTCCTGGTAATCGCTCGGGCAGTAGCTCTCGACCACGCGCTGCAACGCCTCGCCCAGCGACTCGATGGTCGATTCCTTGAGGTCGTCGCCGTCGATGATCTGCGAGCGCAGCTGGTAGATCACCTTGCGCTGCTCGTTCATCACTTCGTCGTACTTGAGGACGTCCTTGCGGATCTCGGCGTTGCGGGCCTCGACGGTGTTCTGCGCCCGCTCGATGGCCTTGGTGACCATCTTCGCCTCGATCGGCACGTCGTCGGGCAGGGCCTTGCCCATCACCCAGCTCATGGCGCCGGTGGCGAACAGCCGCATGAGCTCGTCTTCGAGCGACAGGTAGAAACGGCTCTCGCCCGGGTCGCCCTGACGGCCGGCGCGGCCGCGCAGCTGGTTGTCGATGCGTCGGCTCTCGTGGCGCTCGCTGCCGAGCACGTACAGCCCGCCCAGCTCACGCACCTTCTCGCCCTCCGCCTTGGTCTCGACGGAGAACTTGGGCACCAGCTGCTCGTAGAGCGCGCGCCCTTCGTCGCTGTCGAGCTCCATGCCCTGGGCCAGGACCTCCTGGCGGGCCAGGCCTTCGGGGTTGCCGCCGAGGAGGATGTCGACGCCGCGGCCGGCCATGTTGGTGGCGACGGTGATGGCGTGCAGCCGGCCCGCCTGGGCGACGATCTCGGCCTCCCGGGCGTGGTGCTTGGCGTTGAGGACGCTGTGGGGGATGCCCTTGCGCTTGAGCATCTCGCTCAGCACTTCGGACTTCTCCACCGACGCGGTACCGACGAGCACGGGCTGGCCCGCGTCGTAGCGCTCGACCAGGTCTTCGATGACGGCGTTGAACTTGGCCAGTTCGGTCTTGTAGATGAGGTCGCCCTGGTCCTGGCGCTGCATCGGCAGGTTGGTGGGGATGGGCACGACGGGAAGGTCGTAGGTGTTGGCGAACTCCGACGCCTCCGTCTCGGCGGTGCCGGTCATGCCCGAGAGCTTCTCGTAGAGGCGGAAGTAGTTCTGGAGGGTCACCGTGGCCCAGGTGTGGTTCTCCTCCTTGATCTTCACCCGCTCCTTGGCCTCCACCGCCTGGTGCAGGCCGTCGGACCAGCGCCGGCCTTCAAGGGTGCGACCGGTGAACTCGTCGACGATCTTCACCTCGCCGGCCTCGACGATGTAGTCCTTGTCGCGCTTGTAGAGCTCCTTGGCGCGCAGGGCTTGCTGCAGCTGGTGCACCAGGTTCGACTGCGAGAGGTCGTAGAGGTTGTCGACGCCCAGCTGGCGCTCGACCTTCTCGATGCCCGCCTCGGTGGGGGCGACCGTCTCCTTCTCCTCGTCGACCTCGTAGTCGACCTCGCGCGTGAGCCCGCGCACGATGCCGGCGAACTGGTAGTAGAGGCGCGCCGACTCGGCGGCCGGGCCGCTGATGATGAGCGGCGTGCGGGCCTCGTCGATGAGGATCGAGTCGACCTCGTCGACGATGCCGAACACGTGGCCCCGCTGCACCATCTGCTCGCGTGAGCGCGCCATGTTGTCGCGCAGGTAGTCGAAGCCGAACTCGGTGTTGGTGCCGTAGGTGACGTCGCTGCCGTAGGCGATGCGCTTGAGATCGGGGTCCCACTGGTCGGGGCCGACCAGGCCGACGGTCAGCCCGAGGAACTTGTAGATGCGACCCATCCACTCGGCGTGGAAGCTGGCCAGGTAGTCGTTGACCGTGACCAGGTGCACGCCCCGCTGGGTGAGGCCGTTGAGGTAGACGGGCAGGGTCGACACCAGGGTCTTGCCCTCACCGGTCTTCATTTCCGCGATCCACCCGAAGTGCAGGGCGGCGCCGCCCATGAGCTGCACGTCGAAGTGGCGCTGGCCGATCACCCGCTTGGCCGCCTCCCGCACCGTGGCGAAGGCGGGGATGAGGAGGTCGTTCATGCCCTCGGCCAGGGCTTCGGCCTCGTCGTCGGCGCCGCTCTTGGCCCGGTCGAGCTGCTCGCGGAACTCGACGGTCTTGTGGGCCAGCGCCTCGTCGCTCAGGGCCTCGAACTCGGGCTCCATGGCGTTGACGTCGGGCACCAGGTCGCGCAGGGCGCGGACCTTCTTGCCCTCACCGGCACGCAGAACCTTGCTGAAGACACTCATTGTGAGGAGACAGTCTACGTTTCGGGACCCGTGAAGCTTCCCCGGCGCCCCACTGTGGACGAGCTGACGTCCCCGGTTGCCGTCCTGGGGGCGTCGATCGGGCTGTATTCCCTGGTGTTCGGCGTGCTCACGTGGCAGCAGCAGTCACGGTTCGCCACGTTCGGCTTCGACATGGGCATCTTCGACCAGGGCATCTGGCTGGTCTCCCGGTTCAAGGAGCCCTTCGTCACGGTCCGGGGCCTCAACTACTTCGGCAACCACGTCAACGTCATCACCGTCCTGTTCGTCCCCTTCTACTGGCTGGGGGCGGGCCCGCATTTCCTCTACCTGATCGAGACGCTGGCCCTGGCCGCCGGGGCCATCCCCATCTGGCTGCTGGCCCGGGACCGCCTGGCCAACGGCTGGCTGGCCCTCGGGCTCTCCACCGCCTACCTCCTCAACCCGTCGATCCAGTGGATCAACTGGTGGCACTTCCACCCCGACGCCCTCGCCGTCACCCCGCTCCTCTTCGCCTACTGGCTGGGCACCGAGGAGCGGTGGGGCTGGTTCACGGTGGCGGCGGTGGCCGCCCTGCTGTGCAAGGAGGACGCCGCCCTGGCACTCGTCGGGCTGGGTGCCGTCCTCGCCATCCGGGGCCACCGCAAGGAGGGCGGCATCACGGCGGCGGTGTCGGTCGTGTGGTTCACCCTGTGCGAGAAGGTGATCATCCCCCACGCCAACGGCGGCCTGGGCGCGTTCTATCAGGACTTCTACGGCGACCTCGGCAAGAGCGTGTTCGAGATCGCGTGGAACGCGGTGCGCCACCCCAGCCGCATCCTGCGGGTAATGACCAACCGGGAGAGCCAGCAGTACTACAAGCAGCTGCTGGGCCC
>JAFATL010000290.1 GCA_019243975.1 Actinomycetota bacterium
GGCACGGCGGCGTCGTGATGGACCACCAGCGCCCCGTCGGCGGTGCGGCGCACGTCGAGCTCGACCATGTCGGCGCCCATGCGCCCGGCCTCCTCGAAGGCGGCCACCGTGTTCTCGGGTTTTGCCCCCGATGCGCCCCGGTGCGCGATGACCAAAATTTCCGCTTTCAAGGGGAAAACTCAGGGTAGGAGGCGCTTGCAAATGTGAGCACGTCGGTTTACGGTAACGGCAGTCAATGAATCCGAGAGCGCTTCAGTTACTGGCGCTCATGTGAACGTTTTCACAAGCTACAGCTGGGAGGCACCAGTGGCTCTTATGTGGGCCCCTCCGATTGAGTGGGACACCGATGACTGGCGGGACCGGGCCGCGTGCCGCGACACCGACCCCGACCTGTTCTTCCCGATCGGCACGACCGGCACGGCCCTTGACCAGATCGAGGCCGCCAAGCTCGTGTGCCGCAGCTGCGAAGCGATGAGCGCATGCCTCGAGTACGCCCTGGCGACCAACCAGGAGTCGGGCGTGTGGGGCGCCACCTCGGAAGAGGAGCGCCGCAAGCTGCGCAAGGCCTGGCTCGCCCGCCAGCGGAGGGCCTCCTAAGGAAGCCAGCGACCCCGGCGGGTGGGGCCCCTCAGGGGTGCCCGCCGGAGTGAGCGCAGGCCGCAGGCCGAAGCGAACCAATGTGACAGAGAGCGACCCTCCGGGGTCGCTCTTTCGCGTCCGGGGTCAGGTCTCGGCCAGCGGGATGTCCAGCTCGACCAGGGTGCCGCCCGCCTCGTTGGCCAGCATCTCGATCGAGCCACTGAGCTGCGTCTGCACCATCTCCCGCACGATCGACAGGCCCAGGCTGTTGGTGCGATCGATGGAGAAGTCGTCGGGCAGACCCACGCCGTTGTCGACGACGCGCACGCTGAGACGGCTGCCGTCGTTGTGCATGGCGAGCACGACCAGGCCGTCGCCCTCCGCCTCCTCCGGGAAGGCGTGCTCGGCCGCGTTCTGGAGGAGCTCGTTGAGCACCAGCGCCAGCGACGTGGCCACTTCGGGCCGCAACTCACCGGGGTCACCCTCCACCGTGAACACCACCGCCCGCCCGAGCGAGCTGGCGCCGTCCTCGGCCATGCGCACGAGCGGCTTGACGATGTCGGTGAACGGGACCTGCTCCACCGGGTCGCGTGACAGCACCTCGTGCACGAGGGCAATCGTGCGGATGCGCCGCTCCGCTTCTCCCAGCGCGGTGCGCCCCTCCCCCGGCGGGAGACGCCGCGCCTGGAGACGGAGCAACGACGACGTCGTCTGCAGGTTGTTCTTCACCCGGTGGTGGACCTCGCGGATGCTGGCGTCCTTGGACAGCAGGAGTCGGTCACGGCGGCGCAGCTCGGTGACGTCGCGCAGCAGCACCAACCCGCCCGTGACGCCGCCGTTGTCGAGCAACGGCACGCAGCGCATGAGCACGGTGACGTCCGCCCGGCGCTCGACCTCCTCGGTGACGGGGCTCCGGCTGGCGAAGGCCGCCTTCACCGGCGTGTCGTCGATGCCCAGCTCGTCGAAGGTCGACCCCTCGGTGCCGCTGTAGATGCCCATGCGGTGCAGGGCGTTGACGGCGTTGGGCGACGCGTAGTCGACCCGTCCGCCACCGTCGAGGAGGAGCACGCCGTCACCGACGCGGGGCGACTCCTCCGTCTCCACGTCGTCGAGGAGGAACGGGAAGTCGCCGGTGAGCAGCATGCGGGCGAAGCGGTCGAACGTCTCGACGTACACGCGCTCGAGCTCGCCAGGACGGCGCCCAACGGTCAGCGGTGACTCGCGCGTGACGACGGCGACCATGCGGCCGCTGCGCTTGACCGGGATGCACTGCAGCCGGGCCCGTTCGCCGTGGCCGGGGATCGTGAGCTCGCCCTCGACGATCTCGCCCAGCCGCCACGCCCGCGCCACCAGCGGGCGCTCCGACTCTTCGATGACGCGGCCGACGAGGTCGTCGCGGTGCAGCGTCTGGCTGGTCGACGGCCGCACCTGGCCGAGCACCACGAACCGCTCGGTGTTGGCGTCCGCCTCGGCCGCGAACAGCAGGAGGTCGGCGAAGCAGAGGTCGGCGAGCATGCCCCACGACCCCACCAGCCGTTGGAGGTGGTCGATGTCGTCGGGCTTGGCGTCGGTGTGCTGCTTGGCCAGCTCGATGAGGGTGGCCAGGGCTACACCTTCCGGATGAGCGTCACGCCGTCGCGGACGGTGAGCTGCACCTGCTCGGTGCGCGGGTCGTCGCGCACATGATCGTTGAAGGCCCGAATGCCGACGGTGCCGGAGCTCGTGTCAGACGCGTCGAGCACCCGTCCACCCCACAGTGTGTTGTCGGCGGCGATGAGGCCACGGGGCGAGAGCTTGGGGAGCACCGCCTCGTAGTAGTTGATGTAGTTCTCCTTGTCAGCGTCGATGAACACGAAGTCGAACGGGCCGTCGAGCGTCGCGATCGTGTCGAGCGCCGGGCCCTCGCGGATCTCGATGGCCGCCGCGTAGGGGCTCTGCTCGATGAACCGCCG
>JAFATL010000300.1 GCA_019243975.1 Actinomycetota bacterium
CTGCCGGCCCGCCAGCTCCAACGCCCCGTGGCTGTCGGCTTCGCCCTTGTCGCGGCGAAGCGCCACCGCTGTCACCAAATAGCCGACCAACGCGTAGAGGAGGGCACGGCTGGCCAGGCCGACGCGACCCAGCCACATCTCCCAGTCGACATTGCGCAGGCGGCGACGGCTCAGTGCCTGGGAGAGGGCCACGACGCACCCCTACCCATGCCGGCCTCATCTCTCCACATGCGCTGCAACGCGGGACACTCTTCGAGGAGCTGGGCCAGCGCGCCCACGCCGGCCACCCGGCCTTCCTCCAACACCACGATCCGGTCAGCCCGCTCCAGCACCGCCCGCCGGTGCGACACGGCGAGGCAGGCGGACGGCAGCTCGGCCAACGCCCGCCACAACCGCGACTCGGTCTGCGGGTCCAGCGCACTGGCGAGGTCGTCGACCACCAGCAGATCGGGCGCACGGACCAGCGCCCGGGCCGCCGCCGTCCGCTGCGCCTGCCCGCCCGACAGACGCATGCCGCGCGGCCCCACCATCGTGGCCAGGCCGTCGGGCATGGCGGCCACGTCGTCGTCGACCGCCGCCAGGCGCAGGGCGGTGGCGATGTCGTCGGCTGACGCCGGCCACCCGAGCGCCACGTTCTCCAGCAACTCGGCGCTGAACAGCCGCGGCACCTGGGCCACGTAGGCGAGGCGGGGCGGCACCAGCTCCAACCCCGGATCGCTCACCGTCTCGCCGTTCCACCGAATCGTGCCGGTCTCGAGCCCGGTCAGACCGAGCAGCGCGCGCACAAGCGTGCTCTTGCCCGCGCCGACGGCACCGGTGACGACGACGAACTCGCCGGCACCGACGTCGAGGTCGACGTCGACGATGCCGCGCCGCCCGGGCGCGGGCGACGCCGTCAACCCCCGGCCCTGCAGGATCACGAGACCGTCGCCCGGCTGGCGGCGGGGAACCGGCGCGGGCGGGGGCGGCGCGTCGAGGTACACCGGCCCGGGTGCGAACACGCCGGGCGGCCCGTCCTCGGGGACGAAGCGGGCCAACCGTTCCGTCGACACGCTGGCGGCGCGCACGCGGGCGAGCATGCGACCGGTCCAACGCGGCAGTGAGGTGAGCGTGGCCGTGTACGACGTGAACAGGGCGAGGTCGCCGACGGTGAACGACCCGCTGCGCATCGACGACGCGGCGAGGAGCAGCACCAGACCGATGCTGATGTCGGCGGTGGCGGCACTGACGTTCTGCAGCAACGTCGTGGCCAACTCGGCCCGCACCGCCGCCGCGCCCCGGTCGGCGTTGAGATGGTGGAAGCGCTCCAGCACACGGGTCTCGGCACCGGACGTCTTGAGCGTCTGCACCGACGAGAACACGTCGGCGATGAACGACGTGACCGCCGCGCCCGACTGGCGCATCGCCGCGTGGTAGCGGCGCAGGCGCTGGCTCAACCACCGGGTGAGGAACACCACCGTGATGAGAGGCAGCACCACGACCAGCGTGAGCACGGGGCTGATCGTGAGCATCACGGCCACGCCGATGGTGCCCAGCACGACGGCCCCTGCCACGTCGACCCAGATGTCGGCCAGCCACAGCACGTCTTCGACGTCGTCGCGGAATCGGCCGATGGCTTCGCCCGGCGACGCCGGCAGCCGCGACGAGGGGGGTCCCGGCCGCAGGAGCACGGCGCCGAGCAGGTTGGCGCGCATCCACGCCGCCACCGCGTGCCACCAGCGCACCCACAGGATGTTGGCCGTCCACAGCTCGACGCCGCGACCGACTTCGACGGCGGCCAGGACCGCGAGCAGCGCCAGCGCCGATGAGGTGGCGGGGGGCGTGCGGCCGAAGCGGTCGAAGACGAGCTTGAGGATGTAGCCGGGGATGAGCGGAAGGGCGTGGTTGATCGACCACAGGGCGCCGCCCGGGAAGTAGCGCGGCTTGTAGTAGCCGGCGACGGACGCGCCGGCGCGCCAGCCGCTCGGGCGGGCGTCGGTCGCGCTCGCCTGCGGGCGCGTCGATGCGTCGACGGCGGTCACTGCCCCACCTCGCTCGGCTGCAGCAGGCGCGAGAAATGCGACGACGGGTCGGCAGCGAGCGCTTCACGGGGACCGTGCTCGATCACGCGGCCGTCCTCCAACACGGCGACATCGTCGACGTGTAACAGCGACGTCACGCGGTGGGCGATGACCACGGCCGTGCGGCCGGCCAGCAGGCGGGCCGTCGCTTCCTCCACCCGTTGCTCGGTGGCCGGATCGAGCCGGCTCGACGGCTCGTCGAGGAGCACCACCGCGGGGTCGCGCAGGAAGATGCGGGCCAGCGCCAGCAGTTGCGACTCCCCGGCGGACATGCCGATGCCACCCGGGCCGAGGATCGTGTCGACGTCGTCGGGCAGTGACTCGAGCCATCGACCCAGACCGACGTCGTACAACACGGACCGGAGCCGCTGGCGGTCGGTCTCGTCGCTGAAGAGCGTCAGGTTGTCGGCCACACTCGCGCTGAACAGCTGCACGTCCTGGGTGACCGCGCCCACGCGCGTCCGAAGGTCGCCGCTGGCGACGGCACGCACGTCGACCCCGCCGAGCTCGACGGCGCCCTCGGTCGGGTCGTAGAGGCGCAGCAGCAGGCGACCAATCGTGGTCTTGCCGCTGCCGGTACGACCGACCAGTCCGAGCGAACGGCCCGCCCGCACCTCGAGGTCGATCCCGTGCAACACCGGCGGGTCGTCGCCGTAGGCGAACGTGACCTGGCGGAGCCGCACGGGCAACGGGCCGGAGGGCAGCGACACCGGTTCGGGCGGATCGACCATCGTGGGCTGCTCGGCCAGCAAGCGGGCCACGCGCGCCGTGCTGGCCGCGGCGTCATGCAACTGCTTGGCCTGGGCCACGATCTGCTCCACCGGCTGCTGCACCAGGCGCGAGTACTG
>JAFATL010000306.1 GCA_019243975.1 Actinomycetota bacterium
GAGACGGCGCCGGTGTGGGCGTGGGCGGTGTCGCTGGTCGGCCATGCCAACAAGGCGCCGCTCGATGCCGAAGTCGGCGGCGTCCACGTGATGCTGCGCGACGGCGTCGTGTCGACGCGGGCGACCGGCGCAGCCGAGGGAGATATCGCCGCCATGATCGACGCCGTGTCAGGCCGGGGCTCGGTCGAGGACGCCCTCGCCGGCTGCGATCCGGCCGTCGTGCACCGCCTCGGCGCGCTCGCCCAGTTCTTCCACACCGAACCCTGATCCGCTTTTGCGCACGAACTCGTCTCTACGACGAGTTCGTGCGCTAAAGCGAAGGTTGGGGGCTAGTTCCAGGCGTCCCGGACTCGGAAGCCGCGCTCGCCCTGCGGTGGTTCGTCGGTGACGTCGACGCCGGTGACGACGGCGCGTGACGGGCCGATGCGGCACCACGCCACCATGCGGTTCACCGCCGCCTCGTCGCCTTCGAACACGGCCTCCACCCGGCCGTCGGCGCGGTTGGCGACCCAGCCGGTCACGCCCTCGGCGTGGGCCCGGCGCTCGCAGCTATCTCGGAAGAAGACACCCTGCACCCGTCCGGCCACGTGGACCCGCCGACGCACCACGCCTGCCAATCTAGCGAGACCCCTGTGTTCACCGATCTGCTCACCGTCGCCGTCCTCGCCCTCGTGGGCACCCGTCTCGTGTCAGTGGCGACGCAGACGGCGCGCACCGCTGCCATGCGGCAGCGGGTGGTCACGATCCTGCGCGGCTTGCGCCTGCATCACTTTCTGCTCGTACCCGTCGCGCTGACCCTCGTCGTCACCGTCGCCACGCTGTTGCTTCGGATCCCGGGCCTTTCGTTCGGGTGGTGGACGGCGATTGGCGGCCAGGGCAACCCGGTCATCGGCGTGACCGACAAGACGTCGGGCACACCACTCGAGTGGCTGGTCCCGATGCTCTTCGTGATCGTGTTGATCCCGATCCTCCCCCTCTTTGCGGAGCGCGAGGAGGTCATGTTTCGCCAGGGCGCGGAGCACTGGTCGTGGCCGCACCGCGTGTACAAGTGCGTGCAGTTCGGACTCGTGCATGCGCTGATCGGCATCCCCATCGGCGTGGCCTTGGCGTTGTCGATCGGCGGCGCCTATTTCATGACCGCCTACGTGCGCGTCTACCGGCGGGATGGCGGTGAGGCGGCGCTGCTGGAGAGCACGCGGGCCCACACCGCGTACAACTTGTCGATTGCCGTCTTGCTGTTCGTCTACCTGGTGGCGGTGGCGACGGGCGTGGCTACCTGATCGAGGGTTGGGCGCACAGGTCGTCGAGCACGTCGGCCAGCGACCGAGGCACGTCGAGCTTGTCCACGAAGATGTCGGCACCGCTCTCCAGCACCTCGGAGGCGCCATCACGAGAAGCCGAACACACGGCCACCCGGCAGTCGGGCGCGACCTCCTTGATGACCGAGAGTGCCGTCGAGCCGTCCATCACCGGGAGGCCGAGGTCCAGGACGACCACATCTGGCCGCTTTGCGACGATCGCGTCGACTGCGCCACCGCCATCGGTGACCTCGGCGACGATGTCGAAGCGACCGTCGCGCTCCAACATGATCCGCACGAGCACGCGCATGTCGTCATCGTCTTCCGCCACGACGACCCGCCACCGCCTCGGTGTCTGGTCGAGGTTCATGGACGACTCAGTGTGGGACCGACCGGGCGAATGGTCCATAGCTCAAAAGAACCATCGTCGGGACAAGCCCGGCGCGGCACACTAGGAGCAACCCCCAACTGGCGGGGGCCGACTACGTGGGAGGCGCATGTGCCCGGAGTGCTGGTGGTCGACGACGAGGCCGACATGCGCCTCCTCGTCGAGGCGGTCATCAAGCGTGCGAACGAAGGCCTGAAGGTGGTGGGCCTGGCAACCAACGGCGCCGAGGCCATCGCCGGTTGGCGTGACACGAACCCCGACATGATCCTGCTCGACCACCAGATGCCGGACATGACCGGTCTCGAGGCGGCCGAGCAGATCCTGTCCGAGCAGCCCGATCAAACCATCATCCTGTTCAGCGCCTTTCTCGACGCCCACATCCGTTCGCGGGCCGACGAGCTGGGGATCAAGGCGTGCTTGCCGAAAACCGACCTGCAGCGGATCCCCGAGGCGTTGTGGAGATACGACCCCGCCTAGCCCACCGGCGGGGGCTGACCCCCGCACTGCTCGCCGGTCTCGTCGCCGCCGCCTCGGTCGGCGCGTTCATCGCCGGCCGGGCTGCGACCCGTCCTGACCGCGCCAACGCACGCGTCGTTGCGGCCACGACCGCGGCGTCGCTGTCTGCCCACCTCGAGGCCGATGCCCGCCTGCTCGGGAGCATGGTCGAGGCCATCGGGGGCGATCCGTCTCGGCCCGACGACGAACTGCTCGCCAACCTGATCCGGCTCTCCGTCCCGGGCCGGGCGATGGGAATCGCGCGCGCCACGTCGACCACCACGGCCATGATCGCGGTGGCGGTGCCGACGAACGACCGGACCCTGGCCGGGCTCGACTTCAGCCGCCGGCCCTTGCTGCGCCTCGCCCTCGACCTGGCGCGCGACGCGGGCGGTCCCGAAGTCGCGGCCGGCATGGGCGCCGACGGTCGGCACACGGTGATCGAGGCGATGCCGATGTTCGGCACCGTCGACACGCCGGTCGACGTCGGCTCGCGCCGGCAGTCGTTGAAGGGCTTCGTCGTGATGCTCGCACCCGCGGCCAACGACCTGGGCCTCACGTCGTCATCGGCGGACGCCCACCTCGCTGTGCGCATCGTGCAAGGCGACATCGTGTTGGCCGCAGCGGGACGGGGCGCCAACCGGCGCCCGCCCGACTCCGCCACGTCGGTGCCCGTCTCGACGAACGGCGTCACCTGGGCCGTCGAGGCGTGGTCGACGGCAGGGCCCTCCACGACACCCGTCGTCGAACTCCTCGTAGGGCTGTTCCTCGCCTTGGTCGTTGGCGCCTTGGCCATGCGACGGGAGCGGTCGATCAAGCGGGCCGTGTCCGAGGCCGAGTCGCGGGCGCAGGAAGTGTCACTCGTCGCCCGGGCCGGCCCCCTGCTCCAGCAGAGCCTGGCGTTGAGCGACGTGCTGCCCGTCTTCGCGGTGGAGATCAGCGACCAGTTGGCGTTGAACGCGGTCGCCATCGACCTCGTCGCCGAGGACGGGAGGCTGGCCCGGGCGTTCTCGTTGGGGCCGGCCGGCGCCGCCCACGGGCTGCTCGCCGACCTCGTGATGCCGAGTGGCGCGGTGGACGCCGGCGAAGTGGTGAGCGTGCCCTTGCTGCGCGGCGCACGTTCGGTGGGCGTGCTGCGGGCGCGCCCGGTCAAGGGTCTGTCGGCGTCGCAGGTCGACGCCCTGGTTGCGGTGTGCAACCTGCTGGCGGCCGCCCTCGGCAACGCCCGACTGTTCCAGGACGAACGCGAGATGGTGGAACGGCTGCGGGGCGTCGATCGGATGAAGACGACGTTCGTGAGCTCGGTGAGCCACGAGCTGCGCACCACGGTGACGGCCATCGAGGGCTTCGCCGGTCTCCTCGACGGCGACCCGGCCGCGCCCGACGATCCCCGCAACGAGTACCTCGAGCGACTCAAGCGCAACGCCCGCTCGCTCGGCGTGCTCGTCGACGATCTTCTCGACTTCGCCCGCTTCGAGCGGGCCAGCAGCGAGTTGGCGCTCAAGCCCGTCGACCTGAGCCACATCGTTCCCCAGATCGTCGACCAGACGTCATCGCTCCTGGCCGACCGCCCCGTCACCATGCACATCGCGCCGGGAGTCACGGCGCTCGCCGACTTGTCGGCCGTCGAGCGCATCCTCGTCAACTTGTTGTCCAACGCGTCGAAGTACACGCCGTCGGGAAGTGCGGTGGAGGTGATCCTCGAGGCCGCAGACGGCGTCGCTGTCATGACGGTCGCCGATCACGGCCCGGGCATCGCCGAGGACGAACGGGACAACGTCTTCGGGCTGTTCTACCGAGTCGTCGACCAGTCGGCGCGCGCCACTCGCGGCGTCGGGATCGGACTGGCCCTGGCCCGCCAACTGGCCGAGAAGCTGGGCGGCTCGATCGACGTGGGCGAGACGCCCGGCGGGGGCGCGTCCTTCCGCGTGACGATCCCGCTCGCTACCGAACCTCCCACTCCCCCGCAGTCCGCCCTCACGTCCGCCCTGGACGCGAGCTGAGGAGGCCTCATGTCCAAACGCCGAGACCAGCTCATCGCGGTGGCGGCCGCTGTCCTTGTCCTCCTGCTCGCGGGGTCGGTGATGACGGCCGTGTTGAGCGCCGAGCGCAACGGGCGCAAGGCGTTGGAGGCGCTGCAATTGGCGCAGCTCCAGCAGTTGTCGCGCGTGCTCGACGGTGCCTTCGCGCCGGCGCTCACGTCGCCGGTCGGCCTCTCCAACCCGGTGACCGGCAAGCCATGGAGCTTGGTGCCCAACGATCCCGCCGACCGGACCGGCCTCGAGATCCTGCAGAAGGCCCAGCCCACCGCCCGCACGGGG
>JAFATL010000330.1 GCA_019243975.1 Actinomycetota bacterium
CTGGCTCGCCATCAGGCGCAGTACCTCGTGCGCCGCTTCTTCGAGCGGGCCGGCGTGCCGGGGGCGGCCCGGCGGGGTACGGCGACGCTCCTCCTCCGTCACAGCTACGCGTCCAATGCCGTGGAGGAAGGGGTCGACGCCGACGAGCTGCGTCGCCGGCTGGGCGACCGGTCGATGGCCACCGTGCGGCGACACGCGTCGAGCGCGCATCTTCGCGGCGGCAGCATCGGCCCCGCTCGGCGCTACGCGGAGCAAGGGCAGCGGCTCGAGGAGCAGCGGGAGAACATCGCGGCCCGCATGGAGCGACTGGCCGCTCGCATCCGCGAGTTCGGACAGCCGTACGACGTGCCGTTCGGCGCTTACGACCCTCCGGGCGGGTCGGCCCCTTCCGGCCCCGGCTCCTCCGAGCTGCGGGGCGGCGAAGGTATGGCGCCCCCTTCGTCCTGACCTTCGCCGCCGTGGGCAGCGGCGGCGTGCCGGGCCGCATCCTCGGCGCTGTGGCGGCGGTGCTCCGACTGGAAGGCGGCCGCCTGGTCGTGGAGCTGCGCGGCCAGCTCGTGCTCGTGGGCGACGTCGTCGCGACCGGCGGCGCGCGCGTCGTCGCCCCGTTTACGTTCGCTCGCAGCGCGTTCCTCGGCCCGCTGTTGCCGATCGGCGGCGGCGCGCTCGTGGCGCTCCGACTGCTCGGCCATCTCCTCGTCGGTGGGTTGCACTCGCGGCCGCTCGTGCGAGGTCATGCTGCCGTCACCACCTCGACGACGACGATGACGCCTTCGATGCCGTCGTGCTGGTTGAGTGGCGACACCACGACGCTGCACTCGATCGAGCGTCCCCGCCGGTTCACGGCGGCAACGACGACTGCATCACTGGTTTCGCCGCCGGCGAGGCAGTCGCGGACGGGACGCCGGAGCTGTTCCACGGGCAGGCCGATGTCGAGGTTCATGAAGTGCTGGCCGGTGACCTCGTCGGAGCGCAGCCCCCACATCTCTTCGGCCGCGTGATTCCACACCCGCACCGCCATCTCCTGATCAAGGACGATCACCGCCGCAGCCAGGCTGCCGAGGATCGACTCGAGGAACGCGTTGGCGTGGTTGAGGTCGGTCGTGCGCACGCGCAACTCGTTGTTCGTGGTCTCCAGTTCCTCGTTCGTGGACTGGAGCTCCTCGTTCATCGTCTCGAGCTCTTCGTTGGTCGAGTGCAGCTCCTCGTTGGTCGTCTCGAGTTCCTCGTTGGTGGACTGGAGCTCCTCGTTGGTGGTCTCCAGCTCCTCAACCGTCGACTGCAGCTCTTCGTACGCCGTCTCCAGCTCGCGCTGGCTGCGTTCGAAGTCGTACTCGAGCAGACGGAACCGGGTGAGATCGGTGAAGGTGACGCTGACCCCGACGAGTGGCCCCTGGGGGCGCAGCGGCGTGAGCTCGATGTTGAGGTGGTGCACCTCACCGGTGGGGCTGCGCCACTCGGTCTCGCCCAAACGGAGGAGCTGACCACTGCTCATCACCTCGTCGATGGCGGACCGCAGCTCGACCGGCCGGTACGACAACTCGAGGTCTTTGAGCGGCCGGCCGATCTGCGACACGGTGAGGCCGAACAGCGACCGCGCTTGGGTGTTGGCGAGCAGCAGGGTGCCCTCGTGGTCGATGACCACTTGCGCGACTGGCGCGGTATCGAAGCCGGCATGCTGCAACATCTCGCGCGCCGGCGCCTGGCCGTCGCCGGCGACACCCGGCGGCATGGGGATCATCTGCGGCCGCTCGCGTCCGCGGTTGTCGGCCTTCGAGAAGAGATGCCACCGCAGGTCGACGGGCTCGAACAGGTTGGTGCGAGTGACGATCGCCTCGGACTTGCCGAGGAACAGCACGCCTGTCGGATTGAGGGCGAAGTGGAAGTTGGCCAGGATGCGACGTTGGGCGCCGGCCGTGAAGTACATCAGCGTGTTGCGGCACACGAGCAGGTCGATGCGCGAGATGGGCGGGTTCTGCATCAGATCGTGGCGGCCGAAGATGATCGACCGTCGGAGATCGTTGCGGAAGGTCCACTGCCCGGCGCTCGTCTCGAAGAATCGCTCCAGACGTTGGTCGGAGACCGCGGGCTGGAGCTCGGCCTCCGTGTAACGGGCATGCCGGGCCTGGGTGAGCGCCTCCTCATCGACATCGGTGGCGTAGATCTTCACTTCGTTGCGAAAGCGCTCCTCGCCGATCGCCTCACACACGAGGATGGCGATGGAGTACGCCTCCTGGCCCCCGGAGGAGCCCGCCGACCACAACCGGATGGCGTCGCCTGGTTGCTTGCCGTTGAGCACCCGTGGCAGCACGTCGGCGGCGAGGAACTCCCAGGCCTCGGGGTCGCGGAAGAACCCCGTGACGTTGATGAGGATGGTGTTGAAGAGCTCAGTGAACTCTTCGGGGGTGTGGGCGAGATACGTGCGATACGTGTCGAACCCGTCGACGTTGACGATCTGCATGCGCTTCTGGATACGGCGCATCAGCGTGGAGCGCTTGTAGCCGGTGAAGTCGAACCCGCGGTCGTCGCGGAGGTACTCGAGGAGACTTTCGAACTGCGGATCGGCAGCCGGGCTCACCGGCTAGGCGCCTTCCTGCTCCTCGGGGACGCCAACGTCGACATGGTGGCCGCGAGTGTGCCCCAGTTGGAGCACCACGTCGCGGACGACCTTGGCCTGCTCGGCGGCTGACGTGGCCTGCAGGTCGTAGCGCCGGGCGGTGCCCTCGTGGCCGCGCTCGCGCATGCGCCGCGACAGCCGTTGGCACAGGTCGGACTGCTCCTCGAGGGCGACTGTGGCCGACCACAGCGCGCGCTCGAGCTCGTCACCTTGGGCGAGCAGCAAACTCGACGCCGAGTAGGCGTGACCGATGCGGCACTGGAAGCGCAAGAGGTCGCCGTCGAAGTGCTCGCGCAGCACGCCCCGGCAGTCGGGGCACGACAGCGACGACAACGCGTCCTCCTGCCATTCACGGCGCGGGGGAACGCCGGACTCCTCGGGCACGAACTCATCTCCCTTTCCGGTCAGCTGGCGGGCCAAGCCCTCCAGCAGCGCGGGTATGTCGCGGAGGGCCACGATGTGCTGCGGGTCCGCGTACCGAACCGCACTGGCGGGCATGCCCGGGAACAGCGCGTCCTCGGGGTCCTGCACGACAGACACACCGCCGCGGGCGTTGATGGCGCGCAGGCCCTCGGTGCCGTCGTCCAACGTGCCGGACAGCACGACGCCGACCACCTGGGGGCCGTAGGCGGCGGCCGCCGATCGGAAGAGCGGGTCGATGGCCGGCCGGGCCCGGTGCTCCGTCGGTCCCCGAGAGACGCCCACCCGGCCGCGGTGCACGAGCAGGTGGTGATCAGGCGGTGCCACGTAGACGCGGTCGGGCTTGAGGAGCTCGCCGTCGGCTGGGTGGATGGCCGGCAGCTTCCCCGCCCGCTCGAGGATGTCGGGCAGCACGCTCAGCCCGACCGGCGAGATGTGGAGCACCACCAACACGGCCGCGCCGACGTCGGGGGGCAAGCTGCCGACCACAGAAGTGAGGGCCTCGACTCCGCCGGCGGAGGCGCCTAAGACGATGATGGGGAAATCGTCGGCGGCGACCACGGCAACTCCTCGCTGTAGGCAGAAACCTAGTCGCGACGGCCAGGCCCTATTCGATCCTTCCCGTTGCCGGCCTTTCCGACTCCAGCCAGGGTTCCGTCAGGCCTCGATGCGGTCGCGCACGGGACGGGCCAGGACGTCAGGCGACGTGTCGATCTCGTCGAGGACGATGTCCCCGGCCAGCACCGCTTCCTTCCACGCCTGGTGCTCGGGCTCACGCTCGACGAACTCCGGCATCACCTCGCGGGCGAACAGCTCGAGGCTGTCGACGATGTCCTGATGGGTGTTGCGGCCGGCCTGGTTTATGAGCACGACCTGGTCGACATGCGACGCCTCGAACTTGCGCAGCTTCTCGCGAATCGTCGCCGGTGACCCGATGAGGCCACCACTGTGCATCTTCTCGAACTGGGGTGTGCGCCGGAACGCCTGGTACTCCTCCCACAGGTTGTCGGTGGTGCCTTCGGCGCCGGGCACGTGGGTGCCGTAGTAGCGCAGGGCCCAGGCGAAGAACGTCCACCCGTCGGCCTTCACGTGTGCCTCCTCGTCGGTGGGGCAGCACATGAACCCGCCCACCACCGCGATGTTGGGGTTGGTCGCGTAGTCGGCCAGCTTGTCGAGTCGCTTGGTGTAGTTGTTGTAGTAGGTGCTCACCCACGCGTGGGCTTCCTCGGCGCTGACGAACTGGAAGCTCAGTGCGCCCATGCCGAGCCGGCCGCAGTAGCCGATGGTGTCGCGTTGCGAGCACGCCACCCACAGGGGCGGGTGCGGCTTCTGGCGGGGCTTGGGGATGACGTTGCGCAGCGGCAGGTCGAAGTACTCGCCGTGGTGCTCGGTGCGGCCCTCGCCGAACATCGGGATGATCGCCTGCACCGCCTCCTCCCACACGGCCCGCTTGTCGCGGAAGCGGCGGCCGAACGGGTGCAGTTCGGTGGTGGACGAGGCCTCGCCGATGCCCATCTCGACGCGCCCGTCGCTGATGAGGTCGAGCGTCGACACTCGCTCGGCGACGCGCGCCGGGTGGTTGGTCGTCAGCTGGATGATGCCGTGGCCGAGTCGGATGTTCTTGGTGCGCTGGCTGGCCGCGCCGAGGAACACCTCGGGTGCCGCCGAGTGCGAGTACTCCTCGAGGAAGTGGTGCTCCACCTCCCAGGCGTAGTGGTAGCCGAGGCGGTCGGCCAGCTCGATCTGGTCGAGCGACTGCTGCAGCAGGTTGAACTCGCTGTCTTCCTGCCACGGGCGGGGGAGCTGGTGCTCGTAGAAGATCCCGAACTTCATGGCGCGGACCCTACCGCCGGGGTCAGCCGAGAGGGCAGGGCGAGGGATCGGCGCCCAGCCACTGGCGCTGCAGCTCGTCCCCGATCCAGTCGCGGAAGGCCACCACCTCGGGCGTCGGTGCCAGCGAGAGCATGGTGCCGCGGTGGCAGTGCGCGGCGGCGTCGGCCAGCAGCGCGTTGAGTCGGCGCACCTCGTCGGCCGACGTCGCGCCGAGGGCCACCTCGGTCGTGAACCTCGTCTCTCCGCGCGCGGCGGCTTCGCGTGCGGCGCGCCGGCCCCGAAGACGGAACGGCGCCGACCGCTGCAGCGCCACCGACAGCTGCTCGGCCACGCGTACGGGGAACTCGGCGAGGCCCTCGTCCCGCCCCAGTCCCGGCAGCATGAGTTGCAGTTCGCGGTAGAGGTCGTCGACGTTGGCCACGTTGGCCAGCACCACCCGCACCGGCACGTCCACCAGCCGCCCCGTCAGCCCACCCCCTCCGACTTTTGGCGCGTCAGGTCCGCTATCCGGACCTGACGCGCCAAAAGTCGATGAGGGGTCGTGGCCGGTGACGCCGCGCGCGAACCAGACGGTCTTGCCGGCGGCGTCGACGTCGACGCCGACGGTGTCGGCCACCGCCGCGACGAGTGGAAGGCCGCGGCCGTTCGAGGCGAGCTCTTCCAGCAACATGTCGACGTCGGTCACCTCGAGGTCGGGTTGGCGAGGCGGCGACGGCACGTCCAGCGGGGAGGGGAGCAGGTCGCGCACTTCCACCACCACGCCGCGGTCGTGGCGGTGCAGCAGAATCGTGACCACGGTGCCCGCGTGCAGCACGGCGTTGGTGACGAGCTCGGTGAGGCACAGGCTGACGTCCTCGACCAAATCGTCGAGCTGCCACTCGCGCAGGAGGCCGGCGCACACGCGGCGGGCCTCGGTGACACCGAGGAACTCGGGCGGCATGACGGCCTGGGCGTAGTCGCCGCCCGCCTCCATCGACACCAGCGACGTGCCCGCCATCGCGGCCAACGTATCGCCGCTGCCCCCTCGGTCAGGGGAGCGCGCCTGCTTGCGCGTTAGGCGAGGGGTGGCTGGGCCATACGGAGCAGGCGCCCCATGAGGACGCCGAAGGGGAGCGACGCACCCAACCACGCGCCCAGCACGACCAGCAGCATGACGACCATCTCGCACCCTCTCGGTTCGACCCAGCCCGCCGTCGCTTCCGCCATTTGATCAGTGCGGGTGCTTCCGGCACATGGGCTCAAAGGGTCATTTGCCCGTAGTCCCTTCGGACTAGTCATTCTCCCTTGATGCGTCGAAATCCCCTCAAACTCCCTGGGAAAAATGGCCCAAGCACTCGCAAATCAGGTCTTCGCGCTGAGGGTGGCTGCGTGGGCCGCCAGACCGCGGACGGTGGCGCGAATGAACCGGCCCAGGGCGAGCCGGTAGATCCAGCCCGTGCCCGGTCGGCCGGGGCGGAAGGTCGAGTGCCAGCGGATGGCGGTGCCGCCCTCAGCCGGCTCGAGGTCGACGTCGGCGCGGTAGTCGGCGAGCGGCAGCCCCTTGACCAACGTGTAGCTGAAGCGGCTGCCCGCCTCGGTGGCCACGACCCGCTCGATGCTCGTCGTGCGGCCGGTGCTGAACGCCCGCAGCGCGCCCAGCCCTTCGGGCGTGCTGTCGCCCGGCTCGCGCAGCTCGAACGAGTCGATGCCCGACCACGTCGGCCACGTGGTGCCGTCGGCCAGCAGTGCGTACACGGTGGCGGGGTCGGCGGCCGACCACGCCCGTTCGTTGATCTCCAGCTTCTTGCCCATGGTGAGCCTCCTCGCCTGTACCAAGTGGTACATGTACCATCTGGTACGTGGTACGGCAAGAAGATGTGACCGATGCCAAGTCCGCCCTGCTGGTGCGTGCCGTCGAACTGGCCGCCGCCAACGGGTTGACCGACGTGAGCCTGCGGCAGATGGCGGCCGCCCTCGGCACCAGCCACCGCATGCTCATCTACCACTTCGGGTCGAAAGAGGGTCTGCTGGTCGCCGTCATCAACGAGATGGAGCGGCGCCAGCTGGAGACGCTGACCGCGCTGGACGCCGATCCGTCGCTGTCGCCGGCCCAGCAGGTGCGCGCCATGTGGAAACAGGTGTCGGACCCGGCGCTGTGGCCCCACGAGCGGTTGTTCTTCGAGGTGTACGGCCAGGCGCTGCAGGGCCGGGCGCACGCCACCCGCTTCCTCGACACGGTCGTCGAGTCGTGGCTCGAGCCGGCAACCCGCATGGGCATGCGCCATGGCGTGTCGAAGCGCGCCGCCCGGGCCGGCGCCCGGTTGAGCATGGCCGTGGTCCGCGGCCTCCTGCTCGATCTGCTCGCCACCGGCGACCGCAAAGGCTGCGACGACGCCCTCGAGCGCTACGCGGCCACGCTCCCCTGAAAGAGGTTCGTAGGATCACCGTGTGACGACGCACGAGGTGGTGCTGCGGGGCGGGCGGGTCATCGACCCGGAGACGGGGCTCGACGGCGTGCGCGACGTCGGTCTCGACGGACGGCGCATCAGCGCCGTGTCGGAGACGCCGCTGGAGGGTCGGCTCGTGCTCGACGTGAGCGGCAACGTGGTGGCGCCCGGGTTCATCGACCTGCACAGCCACGCCCAGACGCTGGCCGGACGCCGCCTGCAGGTGTGCGACGGCGTGACGACGGTGCTCGACCTCGAAGCCGGGCGGGCGCCGGTCGACGCCGCCTACGAGCGCGAGGCGGTGCACGGCTCGCCGGTGCACTACGGCTGGTCGGCGTCGTGGGCGGCGGCGCGCATGCAGGTGGTGATGGGCGTGCCGCCCGACGCCGGGTTCGGCTC
>JAFATL010000444.1 GCA_019243975.1 Actinomycetota bacterium
TCTCTGACCTGCGTGCCCTGTTCATCAACTGCACGCTCAAGCGCGCCCCCGAGCTCTCGCACACGCAAGGGCTGATCGACATCGCCGGCGAGATCATGCGCCGGCAGGGCGTTTCGGTCGAAGAGGTGCGCGCCATCGACCACGACATCGCAACTGGTGTGTGGCCGGACATGACCGAACACGGGTGGGCCCGCGACGATTGGCCGCGCATCTTCGAACGGGTGCTGGCTGCGGACATCCTGGTGGTCTGCACGCCGATCTGGCTCGGAGAGAAATCGTCGGTGTGCACGCAGGTGATCGAGCGGCTGTACGGCAACTCCCACCTGCTCAACGAGGCCGGCCAGTACGCGTACTACGGCCGCGTCGGTGGGTGCCTCGTCACCGGGAACGAGGACGGCGTGAAGCACTGCGCAATGAACGTCCTCTACTCGTTGCAGCACCTTGGCTACGTCATCCCGCCCCAGGCCGACGCGGGCTGGATCGGCGAGGCCGGCCCCGGGCCCTCGTATCTCGACCCCGGCTCGGGCGGGCCCGAGAACGACTTCACCAATCGCAACACGACCTTCATGGCGTGGAACCTGTTGCACGTGGCCCGGCTCCTGAAGGATGCCGGCGGTATCCCGGCTCACGGCAACCAGCGTTCGGAGTGGGATGCCGGGTGTCGGTTCGACTTCCCCAATCCCGAGCACCGCTGACGTCTCGAACAGCCGAGGCGCGGGCCTACACCTCGGCCGTGATCACCCGCACGTCGACGTCGCGCAACACAATGCCGACGCTTTGTTGCCCCGCCGCGTTGGCTTGCACACTTTCGGCAAAGGCGGCCGCGGCCCGCGCCGACTCGAACAGCACCATCACCGTGCTGCGGGTGTCGTCGCGGCTGCGCGTCCAGTAGCCATGCACGACGCCCGGCGTCGAGCGGACGCCGGGCGCGATCCGGTTGCGCAGGCCCTCCTCTTGTTCGTCGCGCCGCGACGCATCCATGTCGAAGTTGGCGACGACAGCGTGCGTGGCGCGTGCCGTCGCCATCACGACCCCGCCGCGCGCACCGGACGCGTGCGACCGGTTGCGCCCCAATGGTCCACGGCGGACAGCTCCGTCCTCGGCGGCTCGGGCGGTGCGGCGCCGAGAAGTTCGGCGAGCAGGGGATGGACGACGGGATGCAGGCGCTCCTCCGAGAAGCGGTCCCAATGCGCCTCGGACTCCCACACGTCGACATAACGCAGGCCTCCGTCGGGCAGTTCGAAGGCGAGGTGACTGATCAAGCCGTCGGGCACATCGTCGCCGAGACCGTCGATGATCCGCTGGTAGAAGGCCGCGTCGATCGGGACATCTTGCGTGAAGGCGTACATCGGGCCGCCGTCCTTTCATCCGAATGATGTTCGGACTAATATGCGGCACATGGCGCGCAACGTCAAGCGGTCCTACGACGGCGCTGGACGCCGGGCCCAGTCGGAGGCCACGCGCCAGCGGATCATCGACACCGCTCGCAGCCTCATGCTCGAACGCGGCTACCGCCGGACCTCGGTTGCCGACATCGCCGCTGCTGCCTCCGTCAACGTCGACACGCTCTACCAACTGGTGGGCCGCAAGGCGTCGATCCTCCGCGAGATCGTCGAGCAGGCGATTTCGGGTGAGGACCAAGCCGTGCCCGCCGAGGAGCGCGACTACGTCGTGGCCGTTCGGGCCGAGCCCGACGCCCGCCAGAAGCTGCGGATCTACGCGTCGGCCGTGCGTCGCACCCAGCATCGGTTGGCGCCGATCGTGCGGGTGATCCTCGAGGCCGCGCCGAGCGAGCCCGGCGTGGCTGCGTTCTGGCACGAGATCACCGAACGGCGCGCCGCCAACATGCGCACGTTCATCGCCGACGTCGCGCAGGCGTCGCCGCTGCGCGACGGTCTCAGCCAGGACAAGGCCGCCGACATCGTGTGGACGCTCAACAGCACCGACGTCTACCTGCTCATGACCTCCGACCGCGGGTGGTCGTCGGAGGAGTTCGAGGAATGGCTCGGTGACGCGTGGGAGCGGCTGCTGCTCCCGTGAGCCCTAGACGCGCTCGATGATGATGGCGGGGGCCATGCCGCCGCCTGCGCACATCGTGACGAGGCCGACCTGCTTGTCCTGGCGCTCGAGCTCGTCGAGCACGGTGCCGATGAGGATGGCGCCGGTGGCGCCGATCGGGTGGCCGAGGGCCATGGCGCCGCCGTTGACGTTGACCTTGTCGCGGTCGACGTCGAGGTCGCGCATGAACTTCTCCGACACCACGGCGAACGCCTCGTTGATCTCGATGAGGTCGATGTCGTCGAGCGTCATGCCGACCTTCTTGAGGATCTTGCGCGCCGACGGCACCGGCGCGTTGAGCATGAGGGTGGGGTCGTCGCCCATGTTGGACGACGCCACGACACGCGCCCGCGGCGTGAGCCCGTGGGCCCGCACGTAGTACTCGCTGGCGTACAGCACCGCGGCTGCGCCGTCGACGACGCCCGAAGAGTTGCCCGCGTGGTGGACGTGCTGGATGTCGACGTCGGGGTACTTCTGGTTGATCAGCTCGCGGAACGTCGGCACGCCCTCGGCGAAGCGGTGATCGGCGACCGCGGGGAAGCTGGGCGGGAGCGACGCGAGCGACTCCGCAGTGGTACCTGGTCGCGGGAACTCCTCGCGATCGAGGGCGACGGTGCCATCGAGGTTGAGGACCGGGATCAGGCTCCGGTCGAACCGTCCTTCCTCGATGGCCACCGCGGCGCGACGCTGCGACTCGGCCGCCTGCTCGTCGAGCGTGCGTCGGTCGATCTTCTCGAGCGACGCGATCGCGTCGGCG
>JAFATL010000465.1 GCA_019243975.1 Actinomycetota bacterium
GAAGCGGGTGCCGGCGGGGTCGACGGCCCAGGGCGCCGGCTGCTCCCACGCCTCCTCGTAGACGAGGTCGCCGAGGGGGCGGCGACGCACCGTGCCGTGACGGCCGGCAGGCTTGCCGATGCTGATGGTGGCGGCCATGAACACGTCGTCGGGGATGCCGAGCAGGACGCGCAGCTCCTTCTCGACGCCCATGTGCCACTCGGTGAGCACGCCGCCGTAGCCGAGGGCGCGGGCGGCCAGCAGCAGGTTCTGGCACGCCGGGTAGATCGACGCGCCCTCGAACGGCGAGGGGGCGCGGTAGCGCATGAGGCAGGGAAGGATCAGCACCGGCACGCGGTCGAACGTGTCGACGAAGTGCTGCATGGTGCGGGCCATGCGCGCCTTGGGTGACGACTCGTCCGCGCCCGAGCCGGCGTCGTAGCCGTCCGCTTCCCGCTTGGCCGTCCAGAACCTTTGCGCGACTCCGGCGATCAGTGCCTTCGCTTCGACGGCCTTCGGTCCGTCGGTCAGTACGACGAAGCGGAAGGGCTGGCGGTTCGACCCGCTCGGCGCCCGGGTGGCGGCGAACAACATCGCCCGCAAGGCATCGGCAGGCACCGGCTCGTCGGCGTAGCGACGGATGGCGCGGGTGGTGGTGATGCCTTCGAGCAGGCCGACGGTGTCGGCGGGCAGCGCGGTCTCGGTCACGCCTCCAGTCTGTCGGCCTACCGTCATGGGCGTGGATCTGATTGAAACGCTTCGTTCGACGGGCGCGGCCCGCGAGTTCCGCCCCGACCCAGTGCCCGACGACGTGCTGGCCCGTGTGCTCGACACCGCTCGGTTCGCGCCCAGCGGCGGCAACCGGCAGGCGTGGCACCTCGTCGTCGTGCAGGACCGCGACAAGCGGCAGCGCCTGCGCGACATCTACCTCGACACTTGGTACGAGTACCTCGCCCAAGGCGCCGCCGGTCTCGTCGCGTGGGCACCGGTGACCGACCGGGACGCCGAGGCGGCGGCCGTCGCCAAGGCCGACGAGATGCGCCAGCTGGCCGCAGCCGGTCCGGGCGGGTTCGCCGAGCACTTCGACGAGGTGCCGGTGCTGCTCGTGCTGCTGGCCGACCTGCGCGCCTTGGCCGCCATCGATCGCGACCTCCCCCGCTACACGTTGGCGGGCGGCGCGTCGATCTACCCGTTTGCGTGGAGCATCCTGCTTGCGGCGCGCGAGGAAGGTCTCGGCGGCGTCATCACGACGATGGCCATCGGCCGCGAGGCCGACACGAAGGCGTTGTTCGACGTGCCCGACGAGTACGCCGTCGCTGCCGTCATCGCCCTCGGCTACCCGACGAAGCAGGTGACCAAGTTGCGCCGCCAGTCCGTCGCCGAGTTCGCCACCGTCGACAGCTTCGACGGCCAGCCCTTCGGCTGACCGTCGAGGCTGCGTCGACTAGGCGCTCGGCGTGGTGCTCGAGCTGTTGGTGCCAGACGGGGCCTGGTTGCCGGGGCCATGGCCACCGGGACCACCGGGACCGCCGGTCTCGATGCCCGTCACCTTGAAGTCCTTGTCCATCTTCACGGTGACGTGGGTGCCATCGCTCTTGACCATGTGGGCCTCGTAGGCCGCACCTTCGGCGTCGGTCTCGACGCGCTCGATGGTGGCGTTCGGCACGGCCGCGTTGGCGGCCGCCTTGGCCTTGGTGGCGTCGTCACCGGTGAGCAGGGTCTCGGTGATGCCGTTGGCCTGATGGCCGCCCTTGCTGGGGTCGAAGTTGCCGCCGTTGGGAGCACCCGGCGCCGCGGGTGCGTTCGCGCTGGGAGCCGTGGTCGACGTCGTCTGGGCGCCGCTGGTCCCGACGAGGGTGGCGCCGATCGCGCCACCCGTGAGGGTTGTGGCGACCAGTGCTGCCCCCACCACGAGCTTGCGGGCGTGCTGGTTCATTGGGATTTGGCCTCTCTGTGTGTCTGCGTGCGAGACCCGAGCTCTTCGGGTCAGGGAGGAGAATGCGGTCGGCGGCGCAGCAATCCCGCAGCCCATCCTGTGAGTGAGATCAGAATGATGGGGTGGTGGGGGAACGCACTCGGCGGGCAGCGCTGCGAGCTGCCCCGTTCGCGGGGGCGGCGCTCACGTTTGCCGTGGTCCTGTTGCTGGTGAACCAACCGTGGTCGCACTCCTCCCACGTGGCCACCAAGCGCACCGGTCCCCGTGCCACCACGTCGACGTCCGACGATCCGGCCGCCGGGTCGTCGACGACGTCGACACCGGACGCAACGGGCGTTGCGCCCGGGCCGACGACGGTCGCCACCGCACCGAGGCCGGGCGCCGCGACCACGTCGACGCCGGCGCGGACCACCACGACGATCTCGCCGTGGGCAGGCTGTGTACCTGCTGGTACGCAGGCGCCGCAGCCCCGCGACCGGTGCTGGCAGACGTTCAACGGCCCGCAGGGCAACGACACAGGCGGCAACCCATCGGCGCGTGGCTGCGTCGTGCACAACACCGGCGCGTACTCGGCGTCACATGACGACCTTCACTGCACCTACGACGCAACGGCCGCCGGCGGCTATGTCTCCGACGGGCCGTTCAACATGATCCGCATCGTCCGAGACGGCCGCACCATCACCATCGACGG
>JAFATL010000741.1 GCA_019243975.1 Actinomycetota bacterium
CCGCCGCGCCACCTCGAGTTGCTCGGCGACGACGGTCTTGAGGTCTTCGTCGGTCTCGGTGTCGAGGGTGGTCATCGGGCTGCCCACTGGGGCACACCTGGGTCGGGCGACAACGGGTCTTCGCCGTCGGCCAGGGCCGGGAACGCCAGGCCGCGCCGCGCCGCCTCGGTCCACAGACCGGCCACGCCGTGGCCCACGCGCACCGCCCGTGCACTTGTCTCGTCATCGAGCAGCAGCGCGGCGGTGACGGCGACCGGCACGCGCCACCACGGGTCGGGGAGAGCGTCGATCATGCGCAGTTCGAGCCAACCCTTGGCGCGCACCGGCGGGAAGAGCGTGGTGAGGTGGTACTCGAGGTCGGCGACGGTGGGGTAACCCAACTCGTGGCCGTCGCGCATCCACGCCGCGAACGTGAGGTCGTGGTCGAGCGGGACGTAGGTGTCGGCGCTGGAACGGATGAGCATCACGCGCGCGTCGAGGACGTAGCGGGTCCACGCGTCAGCGGGCTGGCCGCCGTCGTCGACCGGCGCGGTGCGGCCGCGGTCGAGCGACAGCCACACGGCCAGGCGGGACGACCGCCACCCGCTCGGCATGCCGTTGTCGAGCGGCGAGTTGGCGAAGGCGGCCGCCAAGGCGGGACCGAGCCCGTGCGCCACGTGCCAACGCCGGTGCAGCTGTTCGCCGCGGCCCGCGCCCACGTTGACCTGCACAGCGGCGGTACGGCACATCATCGAACGGCCCGTGTCGCCGAGACGGTCGAAGTACTGCTGCATGGCGCGATAGCGGGGCGCGTCGAGCAGCCGGTGACACGGTCGCACCGGGTCGAGCCCCAGCCCGACCAACCGCACGCCCGACGGGGCCAACGCGTCGCGCACGGTGGCGAGGTCGTCGGCCGCGCTCTGGCACGCATCGGCGATCGTCGTCGCCGGGGGCGCGCTGATCTCCAGCTGACCGCCGGGCTCGAACGTGAGGCGCGAGCCGGCAGGCAGGATGTCGTTCTGCACCGCGTTGGCGGTGCGCAGCACCGCGCGCGTGCGCGCCGGCGACGGGGCGCGCCGCTGGTCACGTTCGTCGACGGTGAGCCACTCCAGCTCGACGCCGATCTGGTCGAGGTCGGACGGCGCGAAGCACCGCTCGCGTACGAACGCGTCGACGTCGTCAGTGGTCAGTTCAGGCCGGGTCGCCGGCATGTCGCGCGACTACCGGTGCCCGAAGCTCGCAGCCACCCAGTCGTCGTCGCGTACGGGGGCCAACCACAGGTCCAAGCTCATCTCGGTCCTCCAGGTACGGGGCGGGCGGCCCCTCGTTTCCTGGTACGAGCCTATGCCCCGTTCTGGATTTCTCCAGACATCGGAGACGCAATTCACTCCGTGTCCGGAAAAGTGGCCGGGATGGAAATTGCTTATGACCGGATGCAGATCTTGGAGGTGCAGGGGAGCAGCGAGGGCTTGCTCGACGGCCCGCCCGGGTCGGTGGGCTTGGGCGCCGGCGGGGGCGGCGGCGCGGGCGGATCGAGGAACCATTCGGTGCCGTCGCCTCCGGCGAGATAGGGGTGCTGCGGGCCGTAATCCTGACCCTGCGTCATGTTCGGCGCGCGCTGGGCGGCGTAGACGAAGGCCTCCTGCACCGTGATGTGGCCGTCGTGGTTGTAATCGCCCGCGTTCTGCAGCATCGCCTGCGTGACCTCGAGCCCGGTGAACATCGACTGCTTCCAGCTCGGGTTCTCATACGACTTCTCATTGACGCGCGACGACGTGGTGACGAGGCGCTGCGGACCGGCCAAGCCGTCGTCGAAGCCTTGTGACTCACAGCCGGAGATGTCGGCCCACAACCAGCCCTGCGTCTGCTGCATCGACTGCACGAACTCGCTGTCGGAGATGAACTGGTTGTCGGAGGGCCACAGGTACTCGTGGCCGCTGGCCTGCTTGACGTGACCCGAGTAGTGCACGACGGCGAAGGAGTTGCCGTGATCGTTGGCGGTGACCTGGGCCAACCACTTGAACGCGTTGCGGATGCCCTGCTGGGAGGCTTGGCCGTCAGTCAGCACGGCGATGTGGTTGTCGGGCCAACCCTTTTGCACGAGCGCGTCATGGAAGGCGTGGGCGTCACCGACGGCGCCGACGTTGGGGCGCGTCTTGCCCTGGAAGTGGTCGATCCCGATGATCACGGCCCACTTGTCGAGCCCGTACGGCGGGGCGCCGGCCGCCTTGGCGGGGCCACCCCCCAGGAGAAACAGGCCAAGCGTCGGTAGGAGTGCGGCGATAACGGTGATGCGGCGCATTTCGGGTGACTCTCCCCAGCCCTGTTGTCCGTCGTCTGTCGGGTGTGGTGTGTGGATTACCTTCGACACCCGCGCCGAAACACCTGCTTCGGCAACGGGACCTGCGCAGCCTACAAGGCTCGCTCCAGCAGCTTCCGGTCAGGCCCGGGCAGGTCCATGGCCAGGGCAAATGCCTTTCCCTCGCTGCTCATCTTGGCCAACGTCTTGCGCACGACCTCGACCATCTTCTCCTCGTCGAGGCGGGCGGCCAGGTCGTGGAACTGCGTCTCCACGAACACCAGGCACAGGGCGTCTTCCAATGCCTGCACGTCGGCGTCGCCGGCCAGGTTGCGCTTGCGCACGATGTCCTGCACGCGGGCGATGGTCTCGGCGTCGTAGCCCTCGACGGTGAGGATGCGCCCGACAACCTCGGCGTGCATGTTGTGCAGGCCCGTGCGCCAGCGCAGGTAGCCGCTGCGCCCGTCGGGGTAGTCGGACCGCGGCGTCGTCCAGCGGCGGATGTGGTGGGCGCGGGCGGCGAGGAGCAGCGCCTCGTCGGCATCGGGGCGCAGCTTGTGCACCCACTCGGTCATCAGCTCGGCGTGGGCCAGCTCCTTCGGGCGTTCGACGCCGCGCACGACGATGCGGTTGGGGTCGTCGGCGTTGGCTGCGTCGATAGCGGCGATGGCGCGCTCGAAACGCTCGTCCTCCAGGCCCATGACCAGGAGCTTTCCACTGTTGCATCCGTCACAACCGGACCGGGAACGCGGTCGGCCGGATCGTTGTTGAGGAAAAGCCCTTTCGAGAAGGAATGCCAATGCCCGATCTCGCTGTCGACACCCTGCCCCTCCTGCCGCTGACCAGCGGTGTGGTGCTGCCGCAAATGATCGTCACCCTGGCCCTCGAGACCGACGAGGCCAAGGCCGCGGCCGACGCGGCCATCTCCACCGACGGGCAGCTGCTGCTCGTCCCGCGCGTCGACGGCCGCTACGCCACCGTCGGAACCGTCGCCAAGATCGAGAACCGGGGCGACCTGCCCAGCGGCGTCCCCGCCGTCATCGTGCGGGGCGTGGGCCGCGCCGTCCTGGGTGCAGCCGCGCCCGGCACGGGC
>JAFATL010000081.1 GCA_019243975.1 Actinomycetota bacterium
GCGGCGTCCTCGGGCAGCCCGCTGGCCCGGTCGGGGGCCAGGTCGCCCAGGCCCTCGAGCCCGCCCTCGGGGATGAGGTCGCCGCGGCCGTACTTCACGAGCAGCCGGGCGATGTCCTTGTACCGCCGGACGTGCTCCGGCCGCAGCGACAACGGCATGGCCCTTAGATCCCCATCACGAGGCGGCCACAAGCATCGGGACTGCACCAAACCGGACGCGCGCGGCCGGATGTCACAGATTTTGTGCCTCTGGGGGGACAAGACAGCGGCGCCGACCCCGTTTCCGATCCGGCTGTGGAGCTGGGATCAACGCGGAGACGTCACGTCCATTTCTCATCATGGACGCTCGCACGGTTGGGCCGTCGCGCCCGCGCGGAGACCGTCGCGGGCTCGGTCGTGGTCGCCCGGCGCGGCCGCCGGTTCGCGGTACGGCGGCATGGCCGCCACGGCGTGTACCTGCGCCTCGTCCTCGAGTGCCCCACGTGCGGCCGTAGTCACCTCGAGCGCCGACGCATGCTGCGCTCTCGACGCGACGTTCGCGCTGCGACCGGGCTCCCGACTTCGCAGTGCTGCCCCGAGTGCGGGACAGCTCAGCAGCAGCTGATCAGGGTCGCAGCAGCACCTTGACGGCGCCGTCCTGCTTGCGCTGGAACATGGCGTAGGCCTCGGGAGCGGCGTCGAGCGGCAGGTGGTGGGTGGCGAACGTCTCCACGCCCAACGGGTCGCCTTCGCCTGTCACCAGCGGCAACGCGTCGTCGACCCAGCGGCGCACATTGGCCTGGCCCATGCGCAGCTGCACCTGCTTGTCGAACATGGTCATCAGCGGCAGGGGGTCGGCCATGCCGCCGTACACGCCGCTGAGCGAGATCGTGCCGCCCCGGCGCACGATCTCGATGGCCAGTTGCAACGCGGCCAGTCGGTCGATGCCGGCTTTCTCCATCATGGTGGCGGCCACCGAGTTGGGCAGCAGGCTGGTGGCCTGATGCATCACCTTGGCCATGGGCGAGCCGTGCGCCTCCATGCCCACGGCGTCGATCACCGAGTCGGGGCCGCGCCCATCGGTCATGTCGCGGATGGTGGCGGCGATGTCGGGGTGGTCGCGCAGGTCGAGGGCGTCGACGCCCCGGCTGCGGGCGCGCTCGAGTCGTTCCGGCACGAGGTCGACGCCGATGACCCGGCCCGTGCCGCGGTGCAGCGCCACCCGGCACGACATGTCGCCGATGGGGCCGAGCCCGAGCACCACGAGCGACCCGCCGGCCGGCACTGCGGCGTACTCCACCGCCTGCCACGCAGTGGGCAGCACGTCGGAGAGGTACACGAACCGATCGTCGGGTGGCCCGTGGGGCACCTTGATCGGGCCGTAGTGAGCCTGCGGCACCCGCACGTACTCGGCCTGGCCGCCGGGCACGCTGCCGTAGAGCCTGGTGTAGCCGAACAGGGCGGCGCCTTTGCCTTCTTCGGTCACCTGCGTCGTCTCGCACTGTGACTGCAGGCCGTGTCCGCACATGTAGCAGTGGCCGCACGAGATGTTGAACGGCACCACGACCCGATCGCCGGGCGCGATGTGCTCGACGCCGGAGCCAACCTCCTCCACGATGCCCATGGGCTCGTGGCCGAGGATGTCGCCCGCGTCCATGAACGGGCCGAGCACCTCGTAGAGGTGGAGGTCGGAGCCGCAGATACCGCTCGACGTGACGCGCACGATGGCGTCAGTCGGTTCGGTGATGGTCGGATCCGGTACCTGCTCGACGCGCACGTCGCGCTTGCCGTGCCATGTCACTGCCTTCATGCCCGTCGCCTACCCGCCGGCGACCCGGGCGAGACGAACAGTTGTGTCGCTTAGGTGAGACGCGTGTGGGTAAGGACGCGACGACCGAGACCGATGCGTCAGGAGGACCAATGAACGACGAACAGGTACACGAGCTACTGCTGCAGGCGCTGGAAACGGAGCTCGGCGGTGTGCAGGTCTACGAGACGGCCTTGCGCTGCGTGAAGAACGACGATCTCCGCAAGGAGTTTCAGGAGTACCACCAGCAGACGACCAAGCACGTCGAGATCGTCACCGGCGTGGTCAAGGCGTTCGGCCTCGACCCGAACCAGCAGACGCCGGGTCGCGCCGTGGTGCACCACATCGGCGCGTCCTTGGTGAAGGCCATGGAGATGGCGCTCAGCGAGGGCCCGCCCGAGGCGGCCGAACTCGTCGCCTGCGAGTGCGTCGCCCTGGCCGAGACCAAGGACCACCTCAACTGGGAGCTGATCGGTGAGGTCGCCAAGCGCACGACTGGTGACCCGGGCAAGGCGCTGAAGGAGGCCTACAAGGAGGTCGAGGACCAGGAGGACGAGCACCTCTACCACACGACCGGTTGGGGCCGGGAGCTGTGGATCGAGTCGCTCGGCATGCCGAGTGTGCTGCCGCCGCCCGAGGAGCAGAAGGACGTCAAGACGGCCATTGGCGCGGCCCGAGCCAAGCAGGTCCGCTCCGACATGACCTGAGCGCGTCGCCCGTCGGCGCGGTCAGCGGACGTCGAGAATGCGGAAGACGAACGCGGCCGCGTCGTCGTCGGCGTCGCCGTCGCGGAATGCGGCGGCGCTGGCGATGAGGCCGTCGGCCACCTCTTGAGCGGTCGAGCCGTGCAGCTTCGCGAGCGTGGCAATCAGCTGCTCGTCGCCGAACTCCTCGGCGCCCCGGCGGGCCTCACTCACGCCGTCGGTGTAGAAGACGACGAGGTCGCCCGCTTCCAACGCGAGCGGGACCTCATGGAACTGCGCGTCGGGTAGCACGCCGAGCAACCCGCCGGTAGGAGGGAGCAACGTGGCTTCGCCGTTGCGGACCAAAGCCACGGGCGGATGGCCGCCGTTGGCCAACGTCAGCCGCGATGGGTGCTCGCAATCGAGGACGGCGAAGACGGTCGTGCAGAACTCCTCGATGTCGCCTTCGGCGGCCATGGCGTCGTTGAGGATGGCCAGCACATCGGCGGGCGAGCGTTGCATGCGGGCCGCTGTGCGAACGGTGTAGCGGGTCAAGGCGGTGAGGGCGGCCGCGCGCGGCCCGCGACCGCGCACGTCGCCGAGGGTGATGCCCCACCGGTGCTCGCCGAGGCTGAACACGTCGTAGAAGTCACCGCCGACGGCGGCACCGGCGGCGGCGTAGCAGGCACCCAGCTCGGTGCCGGCGATGTCGGGCAGGGCGGCCGGCAACAGGCTTTGCTGCAACATCGCCGACACACGCGCCCGCTGGAGG
>JAFATL010000257.1 GCA_019243975.1 Actinomycetota bacterium
ACGTCGATGCCGCCGAACGCGTCGACCGCCGCCTGCACGATGCGTTCGGGCTCCCCGTCGGCGGCGATGTCAGCGGTGATCGTCTGCGCTTCCGCACCCTCGGCCCTGGCCAGCTCCGCCGTCTCCTCCAGCGAGGTCGGATCGCGGTCGACGAGCAGGAGCCGAGCGCCCTCACGGGCGAAGGTGATCGCCGTCGCCCGCCCATTCCCGATCGTCTCGCCCGGCGTCTGGCCGGCACCGACAACCACGGCGACGCGGTCTTGGAGTCGTCCCATTCACGATGCTCTAGCACGGCCCGACTTTTGGCCGCTCAGGTGCGCCATTCACCCCTGAGCGGCCAGAAGTCGGAGGCGGTCAGACGAGCTCGATGCCGCTGCGCTCGCACAGCGCCATGAGCTTGTTGACGTCCGGTGCACCGGGGACCGGTAGGGCCCGTTCGGTAGCGGGCTCGCCCATGCCGAGGAAGAAGTCCTCGAGGTTGTCGGCCGGCTTGCCCGAGCAGATGACGAGCATGCGGGCGGTGTCGGTCTTCACGCGGAAGGTGTGGGCGGCGCCCCGGGCGACGAGGGCGTAGGTGCCGGGCCTGGCGGTGGCGACCTCGCCGTCGACCTTGAACTCGACCTCACCGTCGAGGATGTAGAAGGCCTCTTCCTCCTCGGTCTGCACGTGCATGGGCGGGTTCGACGCCGCCGTCACGACGTGCTCGGTGAGGCTGTAGGCGCCGGCCGTCTCGGCCGTGCTGGCGACGGTGGTCATCAAGGCGTTGAAGAACCACGTGGGCTCGCCTTCGTCGCGGTTGCGGATCAGGGACTGCGGCTTCGTGGTGGTCGGCATCGGTCTGCCCTCCCGTGGTTCTCGGATACTGCCCTTTGCAGTATCGAGGACTACTAGACACTGCCCAGGGCAGTATGTCAACCTCTTTTCGTGACCTCGCCCCGATCGACCACCTCGCACGCCCTGCTCGGCCTGCTCGCCATCCGGCCGTGGACGACCTACGAGCTGGCCAAGCAGGTGCAGCGCTCGCTCGACTGGTTCTGGCCCCGCGCCGAACGGAAGCTCTACGACGAGCCCAAGAAGTTGGCCGAGGACGGCTTGGTCAAGAGCGAGAAGGAGATGACCGGGGCGCGGCCCCGCACCGTCTACGGCATCACCCGCAAGGGGCGCGACGCCCAACGCAAGTGGCTGAGCGAGCCGCCGATGCCGCCGTCACTCGAGTTCGAAGGAATGGTGAAGGTGTTCTTCGCCGACGGCGGCACGCTGGAGCAGCTGCGCGCAACGCTCAGGTCGATCGCCGAGACGGCCGAGGAACACGTCACCGACCTGGAGGAGAAGATCGGCACGCTCGGTGTGAGCGACGCCTTCCCCGAGCGACGGCACCTCAACGCCATCGGTCTGCGCTTCCACGTGGACCACGAGCGCCACCTTGCCCAGTGGGCCCGGTGGGCGATCGAGCAGACGAAGAGCTGGAAGTCGACGACCGACGCCGGCGCGTGGGACTTCCACCAAGCGTTCGGCTAAGCGAGCGCGCTCAGCGCCAGGCGAACACGGGCTGCTCGTACTCGCACACCCGCTCGAGCACGCCCTCCAGCGCGACGCGCCGGAACTGCAACAGAACGGCGCCAGTCGGCGCGTGGATGAGATCGCCGCCGACGGGGATCTGCACCACCGGCCGGTCGGACTCCTCGATGGTGACGAAGCGGGGCGAGTCCTCGCGGCACAGCTCGCGGAACGACACCCGGTGCACCGACAGCACCTCGTCGGGGTTCGGTGTCATCGTCGGGGCGGCGCCGCCCCACAGCACGACCGGCGTGATGACGTAACCCGAGCGCGTCGGGTAGTCGTCGAGCAGCCCGAGCACGTCGCCCGCGTCGAGTGACAGGCCGAGCTCCTCCCGCAGCTCGCGCCGCGCCGCATCCACCGCCTCCTCGTCGGTGTCGACGCGACCGCCCGGTAGCGCCCACTGGCTGGCGTGGGCCCGCAGCTTGGCGGCCCGGCGCGTAAGCAGCACGGCCGGCCCGCCAGCCGTCCCGGCCACGCTGCCCGTCAGCTCGAAGCCCTCGGCCCCGGGGATGGCCGCCAGCAGGTCGGCTCGGGCCGATCCGTCATCCTCGCCGTGGGCCTCGGCGTCGCTGTCCACGACCACCACGGCCACGGCCGCATGCCGCCGCCCGTCGAGGGGGAAGGACAGTCGTTGGTGGCCGCGCAGGTTCGACTCGAGCGTTTCCCGCAGGGCGGTGTCGAACTGGTGGACCATCTGTTAACGAGTTGTTTCCCTGCTGGGAGCGACGTCCACACCCCGATTATGGACGCCCCTGGTCGCGGCGCCGGACGCCGCCGGAAGGTGAGAAGATCGATGGGAGCGGACCCGATGAGGAGCGAAGCGTGACCGAATCAATC